>DATDHL010000460.1:0-2309 GCA_036521575.1 Edaphobacter sp.
GGCTGCCGGAGGGGATGGATATCGTCGCAGGCTACGCGTATCTCGACAGCGAAGTGATCTACTCGAAGTTCTTCCCGATTGCGGTTGGGTATCCGTTGGCGAACGTGCCGAAGGAGACCTTCAACTTGTTCGTGACGCATAAGCTGCCGTGGCGACTGAATGCTGGACTTGGCGGCAACTACGTTGCCAGCAGGACGGCTAGTTCGACGGTGCCGTTTATTCCAACCAGCTATGGGCCGGCACAGAAGTTTGCTGCTGGCACAGCACCGTGCGGCGTAACTGCGACGACATGTTATGAGGTGTTGTCGACGGCGGTGAAGCAGGTGCCTGGGTATTGGGTGTTCAATGCGATGCTGCGGCGGCCTGTCACGGACCGGCTGGAGTTGCAGGCAAATGTGTACAACCTGGCGAACCGCTTCTATATCGATCTGCCGCATCCGAGCCATCTGGTTCCCGGAGCTGGATTGAGTGCGCTGATTGGTGTGAACTTCAAGTTCTAAGTTCAAGTGGGTGAGTAAGTCGGCTCGGTAAAATTCTGGGCCGACTTACTTTTGTCGTTACTAGGTGAATTAGAGGAGTAGTGGATGCTGATTACGATTCCTGATGTGTTGAGTGTAGGTGAGGTGGCGCAGGCGCGGGCGACGCTCGATGCCGCCGAGTGGGTGGACGGGAAGGTGACGGCTGGTTATCAGGCGCAGCGGGTGAAGGAGAATCACCAGTTACCGGAAGGGCATCCGGTGGCGGTGGAACTGGGAGAGATGGTGCTGGGGGCGCTGGCACGGTCACCGCTGTTCATGTCGGCGGCGTTGCCGCTGCGGGTGTTTCCGCCGATGTTCAACCGGTACACGGGAGGCGGACACTTCGGGACGCATGTGGATACGGCGATTCGGGCGATGGCTACTACGGGGCAACGGATTCGGACGGATGTTTCGGCAACGCTGTTCCTGTCTGCTCCGGAGGAGTATGACGGGGGGGAGCTGTTGGTGGAGGATACGTATGGGTCGCACTCGGTGAAGCTGCCGGCGGGGCACATGGTGTTGTATCCGGCGACGAGCTTGCATCGGGTTGAGCCGGTGACGCGTGGGGCGCGGGTGGCGTCGTTCTTCTGGGTGCAGAGCATGATCCGGAGCGATGGCGACAGGACACTGCTGTTCGATCTGGATACGGCGATTCAGCGGCTAGCTGTGGAGGTTCCCGGAAATGCCGCGGGTGTGCAGTTGACCGGGGTGTATCACAACCTGCTGCGGCGCTGGGCCGAGATGTAGAGATGCATGTAGGATAAAGCGGTCTATGAATAATCAGCCTCGCCGGTCCTTTGTCATTGCTGGAGTATGCCTTCTTCTGCTTGTATTTGGGTTACAGATTGCCTTCACCGTGCATCAGGAGTCGTTGACCTGGGACGAGGGCGACCACATCTTTGCCGGGTACATGATGTGGAAGACGCATGACTATGGGTTGAACCCTGAGCATCCGCCGTTGATGAAGTTGCTTGGCACGCTGCCGCTGCTGCGTGAGCCGCTGACGATTCCGCCGGATCAGCATCGCTACTTTAAGTCGGAAGCGTATATGGACGGGCGCGAGATGCTCTTCGCCAAAGGGCCTGAGTACGCGAAGATGCTGACGTTTCGCATGCGGATGGCTAATTTGACGGTGGCGATTCTGCTTGGCTTGTTGGTGTTTCTTACGGCGTACGAGATGTTCGGTGTTGGCGCTGGGTTTGTGGCTCTGGTGCTGCTGGTGTTTGAGCCGAATGTGCTGGCTCATGGGGCGTTTGTCACTACGGATGTTGGGGTTTCGTGCTTCTTTCTGGCTTCGGTGTATGCGTTTTATCGGTATTGCAAGGTGCCTTCGGTGGGAAGGTTAGTCGTTGCTGGTTTGGCTGTTGGTTTGGCTTTGGCTACGAAGCACTCTGCGGTTTTGCTGCTTCCGATGCTGGGTTCGCTTGCTGCTTGCGAGGTTGTTTTTCGTTTTAGCGGGGAGGAGCGGGGGCGGAGGGCTTTGCGCCTAGCGGGCTCGCTGGCTTGCATCGCGGTGATTGCGGTGGTGGTGCTCTGGGGATTTTATGGGTTTCGGTACAACGCTCGGCCTGGTGCATTGCGGCTTGATCCCACGCTGGCGCAGTATGTGCATCCGCTGCGGCCAGCGGAAGCTAAGGGGATTTTGTATCTGGCGCGGTTGCATGTTCTGCCGGAGTCGTATCTGTATGGGTTGGCGGATGTGCGGTCGATGGCGAATGGAATGCCGAGCTTCTTCTTCGGCAAGGTTTATGCACATGGGTTGTGGTATTACTTTCCGGTTGTGTTGACGAT
>DATDHL010000461.1:0-2031 GCA_036521575.1 Edaphobacter sp.
AGGTGCATGTCAAGGATCTCGACAGCCACTCGGTCAGGGCGCTACTGGCCAGCCGGGCTCTGCTGGTCAAGATCAAGCGCGATCTCGAGAACCATGTTCGCGGCCTTCTCAAAAACCTTGGCCTGGTAATCGGCCGTGCCAAGTTCAATGTCTTCACAGTGAGAGCTGAGGAATTGATCGAGGGCCGCCCCGAGTTAGTAGTTGCCATCAGGCCGCTCCTGGAAGCGCGCAGTGCCGTCGAGCAGCAGGTCAGTGAGCTTGATCGCAGGGTTATGAAACTGGCTCGCCATGATGCACAGGTCCGCCGGTTCATGACCGTGCCTGGTGTCGGTCCGATCACCGCGCTCGCCTTCAAGGCAACGATTGACGATCCGTCACGGTTTGCACGGTCGAGAAGTGTAGGTGCTTACGTCGGGCTAACCAGTAGACGCCATGCGTCTGGAGAGGTCGATTGGACCGGTCGAATCTCGAAGTGTGGCGATGCAATGCTACGAAGTTATCTGTTCGAAGCAGCCGGGGTCCTGCTGACGCGCGTCCCAAAATGGTCCGCCGTAAAGGCTTGGGGGGTAAGGCTTGCCAAGCGCAACGGGCTCCGCAAGGCCAAGGTTGCAGTCGCGCGTAAGCTCGCGGTCATTCTGCATCGCATGTGGATCGACGGAACCGAGTTCAACTGGTCGAAGAAGGAGATTGCTGCCTAGCGAGGGCATTACCGAGATCCATTACAGAGTTCTTGCCAGACGGCAGGAAAAGACGTCCCAGCCGGGACGATGGCGATGGTGAGTTCGACAGATATTTTGCGCGCGTCCGAAAGGCCGACCGCGATTGCAACATTGAACCGCCAGCGTCACCTTACGCCATCATGCGGAGGGTTCACCCCTACCGCGGAGAGAACAATGGGCCCGGCAAGGACGATCGTTGGAGAGCTTGACACCTAGACCCGGAATTAGAGAACAAAATCTGCCAAAACCGGACCTCGGCGATGCCTTGTGGTCGAGACCATATTTCGGCAATCTCCAATAAAACAATCTTCGGAGCTATGGCGATGCAGCGCTTCTGTCTGGCGACAGCGTTCTTGGCGACGACCATCTGGTTGACGGCCTTTTCTTCCGCGCAGGCAGCGTCCTGTCTGCTTGTTACGCTGACCGGGACGATGAGCGGCCCGGTGCTCCTCAACGGTGTGGCCGGTGCTGGCACCCTTATTCGGTACGGCGATGACAGCAACGATTGCAGCACCATAAAATTGCAGTTTGACGCTGGTCGCGGCACGGCGTTGCGGCTCTCGCAGGTCAACGTTGACGTTGGGCAACTTGACGCGATCTTCTTCACACACATGCATTCTGACCATACCGAAGGTTTCGCTGATATCATGCAGGCGCGCTGGAACTGGAACTCCAATGGCCCCAAGCTCGACATCGTTTGTACCGCCGATGCCGCGTCAGCGCTGGGCTTCACCATGAGTTGTAGCAATCTCGTGGCGCATATCGGCGATGCCTTCATCGCGTCGGGCGAAATCGCGCAACGCATATCCGAAGACAAAAAGCGTCTCGCTGGCGGACCCACCGAACTCGCTCATTTGATCACGTTCGATCCGCGCGATGAGCCGCAGTTAGTCTGGTCCAAGGGAGATGTGCGCGTGAGCGCGATACGCTCGACCCACGTCGCCGGACACGCGTCCTATCGCGTCGATACGTCCGCCGGGAGCGTCGTGATCGGTGGTGATGCTGGCAATGATATGCTCGCACCGCCGCGACCGACCTCAACCTCCGCTCAGGTCGAAAGGCTATCCCAAGGTGCCGACGTGATCGTGCATTCGACGATGCATCCCATCATGGGGCCGGAACACGACAGCGGTATGCCGCCGCCAGTCTTCTATCGGCAAAGTTCGACAACCGATCTCGGTGCCATGGCCAAGCGAACAGGGGCCAAGTATCTCATGCTCACTCATCTGGCTCCGCAAGTCGGCGCATCAAATCACGGCCCGTACAAGGTGCCCGTTCGGCCCCT
The DNA here is from genome assembly GCA_036521575.1 of Edaphobacter sp. Lineage (GTDB taxonomy): Bacteria > Acidobacteriota > Terriglobia > Terriglobales > Acidobacteriaceae > Edaphobacter. Next base: position 2,005 of record DATDHL010000461.1, read on the forward strand.
CACGGAAGCTGACTATCGGAGCGCCGC
>DATDHL010000462.1:0-2665 GCA_036521575.1 Edaphobacter sp.
GCTGTGTGGCTTGTTGGAAGCTTATCCGATATAGGCGGAGGCGTCTGTCGTGTCGGTCCCGTTGTCTAGCTTGATCAGGCGGAAGACCGGCGTCAGCACGACCGAGACGATCAGGTTCAGCAGGAGAGCCGGAACCGCCGCATACATCGAGTATGTACCGCCAAGAGCCAGGGGCAGATGTAGTGGGTAGACGGAGCTCTTGAGGCCTAGCGAGAACGCCATTGCTGTGCCGCTCGCCATGCCCGCTGCCCAGCCGGCGATGAGCGCCCAGGGGTGGAACCAGCGCGTAAACACGCCGAGCACGACCGAGGGGAACATCTGGCCGATCCAGATGCCACCGAGGAGCTGCATCTCGATCGCGTAGGGAGTGGGCAGCCACAGGACGAAGACCAGTGCGCCGAACTTCACCGTCAACGAGACGATCTTGGCCATGCTGGCCTCCTGCTTCGGAGTCATCTTCTGGCGTACGAACGCGCCGTAAAGATTTCGGGTGAAGAGGTTGGAGGCCGCGATGGACATGATCGCCGCGGGGACGAGGGCTCCGATGGCTATGGCTGCGAGGCAGAATCCGGCGAACCACGCGGGAAACATCTTGAGGAAGAGGAGGGGGACGGCGTAGCTGGTGTCCTTGGTGGTGACTCCGGCGGCGAGCGCGAGGTAGCCAAGCAACGCGATGAGGCCGAGGAGAAAGCTGTAGGCGGGCAGCATTGCGGCGTTGCGGCGGACGACGTTCGCGCTCTTTGCGCTGAGCACTGCGGTGGCGGTATGGGGGTAGAGCATCAATGCGATGGCTGAACCGATTGCCAGCGTCGAGTAGCTTAGGAACTGTCCCTGGCGCAGGAAGATCGTCGCTGGAGGTGTGTGGTGGGCGAGCGATTGGTTGGCCAGCTCGAATATGCGAGCGTAGCCTCCGAGCTTGATGGGAATGATGATTAGCGCGGCAAGAACCATGATGTAGAGCATCACGTCCTTGACGATAGCGATGACGGCCGGGGCGCGCAGGCCGCTCGAGTAGGTGTAGGCGGCGAGGATGATGAAGGCTGTGGCGAGGGGCCACTCGCCCTGGATGCCCATCGAGCTGATGACGACGCGGATGCCGACGAGCTGCAGCGCGATGTAAGGCATCAGCGCGAGGACGCCGGTGAGGGCAACTGCCACGGTAAGCCAGCGGTTGCCGAAGCGGCCGGAGACGAAGTCCGCGAAGGTAACGTAGCCGTGTCGGTGGCAGACTGTCCAGAGCCGGGGCAGGACAAGCATCATGTAGGGGTAGGTGATGATCGCATAAGGAACGGCGAAGAAGCCCAAGGCTCCGGCTCCGTAGAGTGCAGCGGGCACGGCGATGACGGTGTAGGCGGTGTAGAGATCGCCGCCGATCAGAAACCACGTAATCCATGTGCCGAAGCTGCGGCCCGCAAGGCCCCACTCTTCAAGCGAGCCCATGCCTGAGGCTGGTCTGCGCCATCGGGCTGCCCAGAATCCAGCGAGTGTTACCAGGAGAAAGAAGAAGCAGAAGATCAGCAGCGCTGTTGTATGCAATCGCTCACCCGGATCGGAGATTTGCTGGTTGGGACTTCAGTACATGATGCAGGATGCTGCGTTAGCTACGGCCGGACTCGTTCCACTCGTAGACTACGACGCCAAGGTCGTTGAGGGTCTTGATGACCGTCTCCATGTTGCGGCGAACCTCGGGGCGGGCGCTCACGGGGACTTCGTGGGCCTCTTCGACCGCTACGACGCGGCCGTAGGGCCAGGAGTTTTCGGGCACGGCATTTAGTGCGGTGGTCAGCTCGCTGAGTCTCACGTTCAGATCGTGCCGTCGTGCTCCGAGCGGCCGCAGCATGGTTCCCACTCCCAGGGTCGTGGTGTTTGTGTCCGCAGTGACGACGTGCAGCGTGACCATGCCCCCCTGTACGGTGAGGTAGGGGTTCTCCCATGTTGTCAGGCTCTTGACGGCCATGTAGCGGGTCTTCGAGGGCGGCGGGATCAGCTCGAGCTGTTGGCGAGCGGCCTCGATCTCCTGCTGCTGAGCTGCCTGAGTCGACGCAGTGCTGGGCGACGCGGTACGGGCACAGCCAGAGGTGAGAAGAGGCAGAAGAAGGGCAGAGAGAGCAAGGGCGGTTCGTTGGAGGCTGAATCGAGGGCTACGCACGAGTATCAGCATACCAAGGCGGGTGCTGCTCAGAAAGGTCTGATTGCAGCAAAATTCCCTGAAAAATGCCGTTCTCGTGTTGCGTCTGTAGGTTGCGTCTTTATCGGCCAGTCCAGACTGGGGGGCGCTTCTCGAGAAAGGCTTGTGTTCCCTCTGCTTTGTCCGCTGTGCCGCAGAGGCGTCCGAAGATTTTTGCCTCGACTTCGAGCGCGGCTTCGAGGTCGAGATCGCTGCCTCGCTCGACGGCTTCGAGGCATCCGGCCACGGCCAGAGGGGCCATCATGGTGATTGTGCGGGCTAGCTCGTTGCCACGCTCCAGTAGTTTGCCAGCCGGAATGACCTCATCCACCAAGCCGATGCGCAGGGCTTCGGCTGCTCCTATCATCTCTCCGGTAAGCAGGAGTTTGAGCGCTGCTGGCTGGCCCACCAGCCTAGGGAGACGCTGTGTGCCTCCGTAGCCTGGGATGAGGCCAAGCTTGACCTCGGGTTGGCCGAGGCGGGCTGTCTCGCTGGCTA
>DATDHL010000463.1:0-3073 GCA_036521575.1 Edaphobacter sp.
CCCGAGTCCGCCTGCATCGCGCCAAGTACATCGGTCACCTGCAACGCGATCCCCTCAAGCGCAGCTCTCGCGATGTGCGCCCGCGTCGTTCCGCGTGTCATTCCCAGTAGAGCGCCTCGCGCATATTGATCCCAATGCGGAGCGCCCAGCCCAGCAAACGCCGGTACCAGCACCACTCCATTTGAATTCGGAACCGATGCCGCCAGCCCTTCCACTTCAGCGGACGTGCGGATGATCTGCAACTCATCCCGAAGCCACTGGACCACAGCTCCGGCCATCAGCATGCTTCCTTCCAGCGCGTACTCGACCTTGTCGCCGATCTTCCACGCGATGGTCGTCAATAGGCGATTCTTCGAGAGCATCGGCTGTGTTCCTGTATGCAGCAGCATGAAAGCCCCAGTGCCGAACGTGCACTTCGCCATTCCCGCAGTAGTACACATCTGACCAAACAGCGCCGCCTGCTGATCTCCTGCAATCCCCGCGATGGCAATGCCTTCAAAGAGGCCGCGCGTCGTTCCGCAATGTCCGCTTGAAGCCACGACCTCGGGCAGCATCGACCGCGGAACATCCAGCAATTGCAACAACTCGTCGTCCCAATCCAGCGTGTGGATGTTGTAGAGCATCGTCCGCGAGGCGTTGGTCGCGTCCGTGACATGCCGCTCGCCGTGTGTGAGTTTCCAGATCAGCCAACTGTCGACGGTGCCGAAGGCCAGCTTGCCCGCCTCAGCCCTCGCCCGCGCACCCTCCACATTGTTCAGTATCCAGTTCACCTTGCTTCCGGAAAAATATGCGTCAGGAATCAATCCCGTCTTCGCCTGAATCGCTTCACTATTGCCACGGTTCCGCAGCGCATCGCAGAACTCCGCCGTTCGTCGATCCTGCCAGACGATGGCGTTATAGATCGGCTCACCGGTCTCGCGATCCCAGACAACGGTGGTCTCGCGCTGATTCGTAATGCCTATCGCTGCGATATCACGCTCAGTCAGGTCGGCCGCCGCGAGGGCCTCGGTCGCGACTCCGCTCTGCGACGCCCAGATCTCCGTTGGCGAGTGCTCGACCCATCCTGGCTGGGGAAAGATCTGCCGAAACGGCCGCTGCGCAATCGACACCACGCTACCGGCTTCATCCACCACCATCGCACGCGAACTTGTCGTTCCCTGATCTAACGCAAGAATGTACTGTCTACCCGCCAAGTCGTTCCACCTCGATCTCCTCGCAAAGTTAGAGCGCGAGCCCCACCCGCGAAAATGGTTCGAGCAACTCTACATTGAGGCTCGACTGTTAGACCAGTGCTTGCTGGATGACGTCAATGATTCGCCACTGTGTAAGCGAGCCTACAAAACGTCTACTTCGATTCCGTCTTCCAGCCAACCGTAACCTTGTTCATTGCGTTCTGTTGCTTCAGCCATGTGTACAGCGGCTGAAAGTATTCGATCATCGGACCGGCATCCAAATGGTCTGTTCCTGTCATCGTCTTTAAGGCCTCCTGCCATGGCTTCGACTGTCCAGCCTCCAGCATCGTATTCAGCTTCGTCCCAGCCTCCTTGCTGCCGTAGAAGCTGCAACGGTTCAGCGGCCCCTTGTAGCCGGAGGCATCGCACATCGCCTTGTAAAACTGGAACTGATAGACGCGGGCGAGGAAGTAGCGCGCATAAGGAACATTGCCCGGAATGTGGTACTTTGCACCTGGATCGAAGTTAGCCTCGGACCGCTCGACCGGAGGCGCTACGCCCTGATATTTCTCGCGCAGCTCCCACCATGCTCGGTTAAAGTCCGCAGGCTTGGTCTGGCCGCTGAAGACCTGCCATCGCCACTTATCAATCAACAGGCCGAACGGAAGGAACGCAATCTTATCCAGCGCCGTCCGTAACTGCAGCGGAATGTCCGCTTCCGTCGGCGGAATCTGGTCGATCAGGTTCAACTGCTTCAGATATGCAGGCGTGATCGAAAGCGCGATCGAGTCTCCAATCGCCTCGTGAAAGCCATCGTTAGCCCCATTGCGGAACAGGAACGGCTGGTGCCGGTACGCGCGCTGATAGAAGTTATGACCCAGCTCATGATGCACCGTCGTAAAGTCGTCCGCGTTGACCTTGATGCACATCTTCAACCGCAGATCCAGATCGTTGTCCACGTTCCACGCGCTCGCATGGCACACCACATCGCGGTCCCGCGGCTTGATGAACTGCGACCGCTCCCAGAACGTCGCAGGCAACGGTTCGAATCCCAGCGAAGTAAAAAATCCTTCACCATACTTCGTCAGCTTCTTCGCAGCATCCAGCGGAGGCACAGGACCAATCTGCTTATTCAGCGCAGCTTCGAGGTCGAACATCTTGAAGCCGCCAGCCTCCGTAGGCGCAACGATGTCATAGATGTTCCCCCACTCTTGCGCCCACATATTCCCCAGCAGATGGGCAGGAATCATCCCGTCCGGCCTCTCTGCCGCAGCGCCATACTTCTGAATCAGCTTGAATCGCACATAAGCATGCAGTTCCTGATACAGCGGTTCAAGCTGCGTCCACGTCCTCTCCAGCTCGGCTGAAAACTGCTCTGGAGTCATGTCATATCCTAACCGCCACAGATAGCCCATATCTTTGAAGCCAAACTCTCGCGCACCCTGATTCGAAAGCTCCACCAGTCGCGCATACTTCTCGCGCATCGGCGGCGAGATGCTGTGCCATCCCTGCCACAACTCAAGCATCTCTTTCGGGTCACGCGACTTCGCCATCAACACGTCGATCTCATCAATCCCAAGACAGTTCTTCTGGTCGCCATCCGACGAAGCGCCAGCGACCGCCGCGCCAGCCCGACAAAACTTGCCCTTCCCATACATCCCATCCAGCGCCGAAGACACCTGCGTCAGTTCCGCCACAAGCGCCGGGTCCGTCGGAGAGGCATTCAGCCGCAGCAGCATGAACTTCCGATCCAGATCCGGCGGCAGCTTCATCCCCTTGAAACGTCGCGACGCGATCACCAGCTGGTTCGTCCGGTTAAGCAACCGCTCATTCGCCTTGGCGGCAATGGCCTCGGTGTCGTCCGTAATAAAGGTCTCCTGCACCCACTGAGCTCGCCCGGC
>DATDHL010000464.1:0-3437 GCA_036521575.1 Edaphobacter sp.
CCAACCTCGCCTACTTCGCCACAGGGAGCGCCACGGGCTGTTCCAGCCGAAATTCAAGGAGAGTCTCGCTCGGGATTTGCAGTTGCTGTCCTTTCTTCGATGCCGCGATGGCAGTCCCACCGGCCGCGCCAGCCGCTGCGCCGATCCCTGCGCCCTTTCCACCCCCAGCTAAACCTCCAATGAGTGCGCCCAGTCCCGCGCCACCAACCACCTTTTTCGCAGTACTACCCCCTTCGCCCTTTCCCTTAACCTCATAAGTGCTTGTAAGCAGAGGGTAGGCAGTCCCGCTGATCATAATGTCGGTCAATTCCAACGTAAGTTCTGAGCTGCCCTTCATCCTTCCTGCCGACGAGGCTTGCGCCAGTCGGCCATACACCGTCGTGCCCCGGGGCGCCACTACCCTATCCTCGGCCTGTAAATTCGTTTCAAGCGTTGCGGTAAAGCGAAAGCCAGTTTTTTGCTTGCTCGAATCGATGGAATCAACCGTGCGGATCAGGATGCGCGTTCCCGCTGGGACTGTAATTCGGTTCTTACTTTGCGCTGCACTGCTGTCGGTCCGTGAAACTTCGGCACCGTTCCCCGTGCCATTCCCACGTACATACAAAGGATGCGTCGCAATGGCAGCGGCAACCAGTGTCGCTGCGCAGATGAGTTGATTTCGCATCTGAATATCCTCCCTTACTACGAACCCTGCCCCACAATAGGTAGCGATGAAGTAACTTGAAGGTCGATGAGCAGCAACAATTGGTTTTCGACCTGCGCGAATCGCGCGGCCGTAACACCACCTAAGGTTTGTTTGACTTTGTCATACGTTTTGGCGAGGAGTTCCGCGCGTTGCTTTTGATATTCCATCGCTTTCTGTACCAGGCGGTCCGCTTCCTCGTCTGTCATCTCGTTGTATTTGCTCACATACTCCTTCATATTCGCAAGCCTCATGTCGTTCAGCTTGGTCAGTTCTTCGTCATACTCGCTGTAAATGGGCCAGAATTTCGCCGAATCCTGGGCGTTAAGCACCATCATCGCCCCCATGATTTCAGCCTTTTCCTGCCGTACATCTCTACGCAGCAGGGCGATGTACGCATCCGTGTTTTTTGTCTTTGCATCTGTAGGAGCGCCAGTCGACGCGTTGCCAGATTCTTGCGCCTTGCCTTGGGCTTTGCACGCTGGCGCTGCGAGCAGCGCCGGAATGATCAAGGCCGCCGACATTGCCCTCTTAAAACGCTTCATATCTCCTCCTTCAGAGTGAATTTCACACAAGTAATGAATACGATCGCTTCGCATCCCAAAAGAACCAACGTAGCAACGTCCCGGGCTTCGCGCAGCCCGTCCGCACTTCTAGGAATGACCCCGAAGTTCACTTGGCCGCTTCCACCCATACGTTGTCGGGGGCCAGAATTTCGGCGTTGTCGACTTCCGTCTGGATATTGACGCGCTGGAAACCAGCTTTTTTCTTGGGAGTCGCGAGGAAGACCAGGTAATACTGATTGTCGAGAGCCTTCTGTAAGCGATCTAGATACGGCCTAAAGCTGACTAGCGTTGAAGTGCCGAGCGAATAGCATTCTCCTCCCGTTTCATCCGCGACCTTGGTAAGTCCGCCGAGTCCGAGCTGTTGGTCCCAAGAGCTTCGACCTGCACGCCCAACTCCCGGCGAATAGATGGAGTGGACGATAACGTTGTACCGTTGGCTGATTTCGCTGGCCGAGACCGCATCTTGACTTATTGTCGGCATGCTGTGATATATCGGTTCGATCCCGAACCCAGGCCCAAGCTGCGCCGCTGTAGGTCTCTCGCCACGCAGCCGATCGATTCCATCACTCACCATTAAAACTTCGCGACGCACGTTTTGTTGTGGCCAAGCCTTTACGACGCTTATGAGTGAGAGATAAGGGCTATCCATCGCTGAGACGCCGCCACGAGGTAGCCGAATTGCCTTGATGGCTTGCTCGTGATCCGGCGTGAAATTCTGCAGCATATTAACGGTTGCGTTCGATATGTAGCCGATCGCTACTACAGTCGACGGCGGCTGAGCCTTAATGAATTCCTTCACGTCATTGAGATTATTTCCAACTGCCTGTGTGTTTAGCGTGTCGTCGATCAGAATCATCAGTTGAAGCGCGGCGTTATCTCCCTGCGCGGGAATTAATTGGGTCACTTGCAGGAACGTCTTACCCTGCTTTACCTTCACTTCGTCCTGTTTTAGACGAGGGCCCTCGCTGTCACTTCGTAGTGCCATGTCGGTGATTACAACGTGAACTTGCGCTGTGCTTGGAGCAGCCTTTTCCTGAGCACTCACAAACCGACCGCTTAAGGCCAGGACACAGAGCACGCCGAGTCGGGCAAATACCATCTTGCGGTCTTGCATGATGTTACCTCCAGGAAGGTACGTTCTCGCTGATTGGAACTCGCACCAGTCGAGCAAAAAGGCCTAGTGATGACGGGATGATAGGTTGCTCGAAAAAAGAAGTCAAGGAACACGAAATGACATATTATGAGGCGCCTTGTTGGGCGAGGAGGTAACCACCAGATGCCCGAGAACGCGCAAGTGCGCACGGATTCTGACAGGAGACAATTTCTCAGATGGCTCTTTCAGAATCGGTGGAGCAGTCCGGTGGGAATTTCAATAAAGCCATCGGTGATCTGGCCAACGCAGGCAAATTGAACGTACGGGCCGGAGTTTATGACCTCGCTGCCGGCAAAATCAGTTTAGGCTGAGGACCTGGGTACCGATTCAGCATGAAACCGAACAACTTGGTGCGTGTTCCGCTCTCCTTTTTCGATAGGGTTCAACACCAGTGGTTTCTACCTGGGTTCTGCTGGTATGCGTTGCGAAACCCACATTGGGGAGTTCTGCTTGCAATAGTGTTCTGTTGTGTGACGGTTGTCCCGGCCAGAGCACAGCAACAACAGCCTCCTGAGGATCCGGAAAATGAAAAGCAGATCGGGCTCTGGCTCGATCAGGGAATTTCCGCCGGTCTTTCGACTAACAAATCTCTTGAAGTTGAATTTCATGAACGGTTCGATGAAGGAGCTTCCAATCTGTACGAGTACTTCGTTCAGGGGGGTGTTGCATTCCGTCTGCGGCCGTGGGTTACCGTGATACCGATTTATCGTTATCAGCGCTTTCCTGGAAACCCCACGGTCGCTTACGAAAATCGAATACAGCTCAATATCACGCTGAACACATCGCGGGGCGCGTGGCGGCCAAATCTACGCACACTGATTGAGGGTCGCTTTCCGGATAACCGCACGGCCTCGGCACGTTTTCGATTTCGACCTGGAGTTGACTATACGCTGCCACTGCGGATGGCGCGGCGCCCTGTGCTGGTCGTGAGCAATGAGTTCTTCATTGTCCCCGGAACCAATAGCTTTGCCGCTGGTGGCAGTTTTACGCAGAACCGCTTTCAGGTGGGAGTGCGGCTACCCATCACTGATTCGTT
>DATDHL010000465.1:0-10174 GCA_036521575.1 Edaphobacter sp.
TAAACTTCATGATGGAAGGCGAAGGCGAAGAACGCATTCGTGCGACGTACCGCGGCAACTACGAGAGGCTGGCTCGGACGAAAGCGAGGTACGACCCCGATAATTTCTTCCGTGTCAATCAGAATATCCGGCCGGAGTCCAAGCCCCTCTAGGTGAGACGGTCCTCGTATGCGGTGCTCTCGAGCCAGCAAGGGTGAGCGATACAAGGTTCCTTTCATCGGGAACTTTGCAGAGCAGCAAACGAGATACTCACATACTTGGATGCTGCCCGATATGAACCTTGGATCGCTTGCGCCCGCCCTACTCACGCAACAGCGATCGCGACGAGTCCAAGGGTATCTCGATGTACATGCAGAACCCTTGCAATGCTGCCGAAACCGCCACGAAGTCCCGGCATCTATAAGGTCGACATCAACATCAACCTGTCCGACGCGGACGGGCAATGCCAGATCACCATGCGCGGGCTCGCTCAAAACGAGAACGCCACGGTCTTGATCCCATACAAGCAGAACCGTGTGGACATTGCGAAGGTCAATGCCGCACTCCAGGAACTTATTAGCCATAAAAACTGGGTAGCCACAACCAGTTCGGGCACAAGCTACACCCCTGCAAGAGTCGATGCTCCAGGATGACGGCAAATCGGATCTCCCAATCGTCGCGATGTTGCGTCACCCAAAGATGCCGGTCGCTTCCATGCTCGCTGTGGAATCCCCCAACAAAGTACATATGACACGTATGGGCTGCATCACGGAAGAAACCTTCAGCGGAACTACAGCTGCGCTGAAACGCTCGATCGTCCCGGCGAGCAGCTGCCCCGACAGCGACGTGACTCTACAGGGAAAATAGCGCGGCCTGGACCACCTTGGGACCCATCATCGGCCGATGGGTCTCACATCAAAGGCTTTATGGCGAGTGGGGCTAATGCGAGACGAATTGCCGATCAAAAACGTCCAATTTGTGACATTTAGAAAACCGCTGCCCGAAATTTCGCACAGGTTGAAAACCTTGAAGTTATGAGTTCAGGCATGCGCTGATTTATACTTGTCGCTTGTCCTGCAATGGGCGTGGCGCGAGTCGAAAGACTTGCCTGCCAGGTCACGCAAAATCCCGGGCACACGCTACCTTCCCACACAAGAGGGTAAGCGCGCGAAGTGAAGGTTCTTACTCGAGCATGATTCGTATTCTGCAGCAAGACAACCGCATCACGAAGATCATCTTCGCCGTCATTATTGGGTTAGCTGTCGTCACAATGGTGATTACGCTTGTGCCCGGCATCTTTGATAATGCTTCGGCCGACAATCCCACAGTCTTTGCGACGGTGCGACAGCCCGGAGTTTTCGGTCGGCTGATCGGTGAGAGCACCCCCATCAAGATGACTGAGGTGAACCAGCTTGCGGACCGACAATTGAAGCAGCAGCGCCTTCCCGAATTTCTGATGCCTTACGTCTCGCAGCGAGCCGGGCAGATCCTGGTACAGCGGGCCATCCTCAAACACGAGGCGGACCGTTTGAACCTACAAGTCAGCGACGAGGACCTGCGCCGCGAGTTGCAGACGGGATCCTTTGCGCAGTACTTGTTCCCGAATGGACAATACATTGGTGACGATGCCTACATGAACTTCGTCCAGAACTACTTCCAGACCAGCCGCGCCGACTTCGAGTCGCAGGTAAAAAGCGACATGGAGCTGAACCGTCTGCAGGCGCTGATCACCGGTGGAGTTACGGTGTCGGACAACGCAGTGCGCGAAGCTTTCCGCGTACAGGGGACGAAGGTGAAGTTTGACTTCGCTACCATCTCTGCCGATGACGTGCGCAAGACGATCAATCCGACCGATGCACAGCTTCAGGAGTTCTTCAAGCAGAATCAGGCGAAGTACGCCACGGCGATTCCTGAGACGCGCAAGATCCAATACGTAGCGTTCGATATCTCGAACCTATCCGGTGGCAAGCCTCAGATCTCCGATGCGGATGTTCTTGCCTTTTACAACCAGCACCAGAATCAGTATCAGGTAAAAGAACAGGTAAAGGTACGGCATATCCTGATTGCTGTTCCCGCTAGTTCAGACAGCAAGACAGAAGAAGCAGCGAAGGCCAAGGCCGAAGACCTGCTGAAGCAGATCAAGGCTGGCGGCAACTTTGCCGAACTGGCAACTAAGTTCTCAGACGACCCAGGCAGCAAAACCCAGGGCGGCGAATTAGGCTGGCTGGACCGGGGCAAGACCGTTCCGGAGTTTGATAAGGCCGCATTCACCCTAGCGCCGGGGCAGACTTCGAATGTGATCAAGACGCAGTTCGGCTTTCATATTCTTCAGGTTGAAGATAAGAAGACCGCACACCTTCGCCCTCTATCTGAAGTCAAGGCTGAGATCGTTCCGGTACTCGAGCAGCAGCGGGCGGGCGCGGCGATGCAGACGTTCGCATCGCAACTCGCGACTGATGCTAAGAAGAATGGTCTCGAAAAGGCTGCTGCGGCCCGAGGACTACACGTCGTTACAACAGATTTCCTTGCAAAGGATGGCGTTATCGCCGGCGTGGCTGACGGTTCGGGTCTGTTGACCCAGGCGTTTGCCGTGGTCAAAGGAGCCGATCCGGCTGCCGTTGCTACCGGTGAAGGCTTTGCCGTCTTCCAGGTGGCTGACATCAGGGCTGCGCATGCACCGGACTTCGCGGACTACAAGCAGCACATCCTCGATGACTACCGCGAGCAGCAGGTTCCGCAACTGTTGAACACACAGCTCAACAAACTGGCCGACCGCGCCAAGGTCCTCAACGACCTGAGGAAGGCTGCGGGCGAGATGAATATTCCCGTAAAGACCAGCGACATTGTAGGTAAGGATGGACAGGTTCCCGACCTCGGGGCGATGAGTGGCCCCGGCGCGGTAGCGTTCGATCTGCCGAAGGGAGGCATCTCGGGTCCGATCAATGCGGGCCGTGTGGGCGTGGTTCTCAGCGTGATCGATCGACAGGAGCCAACCGCCGAGGAGATTGCGAAGAACTTTGCCCAGACTCGCGAACAGTTGCTTGGTGCGCAGCGTGAGGAACTCTTCCGCGTGTACATTGGCAATCTAACCGAAAAGTACGAGAAAGGCGGCGCTGTTCGTTACTCGAAGAAAGCGCCGACAGTTCCTGGGGCACCAGCCGGAAACTAACAATCAATGAGTCAACAACCCGAACCCCTGAGGCTCTGCTTCAGGGGTTCTTTTCTTGATCGTCAAATCACCCATTGACGACTTCGACGAACTCGCTCCCGTATGATTTGGGCATCATAAGGTTAGCAGCATGAGGAGGAAAGCGAATGAGTGGGGAAGTCAGCAATCAGGAGCGAATATCGGGAATTCTGCTGCATGTAACCTCGTTGCCGTCGTATGGAGGAATTGGCGACTTCGGGCCTGCAGCATATACATTCGTCGATTTCCTCGCTGCGGCAAAGCAACGTTTATGGCAGGTTTTGCCCCTGAGCCCTACAGGATATGGAAGTTCGCCCTACTCGGCACTCTCGGCATTCGCGGGGAATCCCCTCCTCATCAGTTTGGAACGACTGGTAGACGAGGGATGGATCGCAGGCGACCGCATTCAGGGCCTGCCAGGGCAGGATGGGCCAGCGGACTTCGATGGAGCAGCGCGATTCAAGCTGCCGCTGATCGAGGAAGCTGCAAGGAATTTTCTCGACAACGCTCCAGACGACAAGCGAGTCCGATTCCAAAAATTCTGCAAGAGCAATATCTCCTGGCTGCCCGATTACGCAATGTTTAACGTATTGCGGCAGCGCTACAACTACGTCAGCTGGAATGAGTGGCCCACCGAATATGCGCAACGAAAGCACGATGCGATGACGGCGGTGATGAACCAGCATGGTCGCGAACTGGCGGTGGAGCAGGCAATCCAGTTCTTCTTCAACGAACAGTGGTGTGCGCTCAAGACCTACTGCGGCGAACGAAAGATTCGCATCCTCGGCGACGTAGCTATCTTTGTCAGCTATGACAGCGCCGACGTGTGGACGCATCCGGAGATCTTCGAACTCGATGAGCAGCGGAGGCCGATTCGTGTCTCAGGTGTTCCTCCGGACTACTTCTCAAAGACCGGCCAACGCTGGGGCAATCCGTTGTACAAGTGGGGCGAGTTGCGCGAACGCGGCTTCGATTGGTGGGTGGCGCGAATTCGACGAGCCTTGTCGCTCTACGACATCATCCGGCTCGATCACTTCCGCGGCTTCGAGGCATACTGGTCCATTGCTGCCGAAGAGGAGACCGCAATCAACGGCATGTGGGTCAAGGCACCCGGGCACGAACTGTTCCATCGACTGAGAGAGGTCTTCGGAAACCTGCCCTTTATCGCGGAAGACCTGGGCCTTATTACACCGGAGGTCGACGAACTGCGCGAGCACTTCGGAATGCCGGGGATGAGAATCCTGCAGTTCGGCTTCTCGACCCGGGGCAGCCATCTTTATCTTCCCCATCGCTTCGTGCCGAACACCGTCGTCTACACTGGCACACACGACAACAACACAACCCTCGGCTGGTGGCGTGAAGAGGCGAGCCCCATCGAACGCAAGAATGTACAAGTCTATCTCCAGCAGATCAGACATGAAGGACAGATCGTTTGGGCAATGATTCGCGCGGCTGCACGATCAGTTGCCAACCTCTGCATCATCCCCATGCAGGACGTTCTACATCTGGGCAGCGAGTGCCGGATGAATACGCCGGCCGCCGGGGCGGGGAACTGGACCTGGCGTTACAGCTCCGACGCACTCCATCCCGACTTCGCGGTTAAGCTGGCCGCCCTGATGGAGATGACCGACCGCGACGGCCACGAGGAGCCGAAGTAGGGTGTAGAAGTAGCAAACCTTAGGAAGAAGCATCCTGGCAGGCGTAGTTGGGCGCGAACGTTTAGACTGGAAGAGTACATCTCATCTCTTCAGGAGCACCCATGCCTCTTTCCGGCGAAGCCATCCGCACCATGAACTATGTAGACGACATCTCTGTAACGCTGCGCCGTATTCTTGCGGTTCTGCCCTCGCTGACGGACGACGAGCGTCAACGTGTCTCCGAACACATTAAGCACGCTGAACCGAGCTACGAGGCTGTGATCAACGCGGTCGCGAGCAAAAAGTGACCGAGACGGCCGTGCCTCAGCCGCCGATCGCAATTCGGACGGTCGCGGTGATCGGAGCCGGAGAGGCAGGCCGTAGCTTTGCAATGGCCTGTGCTGCGGCAGGTCTTTATGTCGTACTGGAAGACGTGATGCCCGCAAAACTCCGTCGGGCCGAGGTGGAGTATGCAGATGCAAGTCTTCGCGGACCCTATGGTGCGCTGGAATTGGCTTCGACCGTCGAAGACGCTGTGCGCGAGGCCGACATAGCGGTCGATTTCGTCCCCGATGAACTGGAGTCGAAGCTGGAGATATTTAGCATGATCGACCGCATGGCGCCGCCGAAGACCATCCTGTGCACACCGAGCAATGCGCTAAGCATCACAGACCTAGCATCCTGCACCTACCGGCCCGACCGGTGTGTCGCGGTCAGGGGACAGCTCGACGGGGGAAATCAAAGCGCAGTTCGGCTGCTCTATCCAGTGAATGCATCGGAAATAACACTGACAGCGGTCCGAGGTCTTTTACGGGCCTTAGATCTAAACGTTGTGTCTGAACCCGACCCGGATGTCCCTGTACTGATGAAAAACGCAGTCAGGGCCGTCTGATCGCCAAAACCTGTTGCCTTGTCACAAAGGGAACCGTTTTCTGCATTTCTGCGTAACTGAACCTGAATAACGTAGTCCAATAAATGACATGCGCGCCCTTCTCGATATCTTCGCCCAGGTCTTTCGCTCGATCGGGGCTAACAAGCTACGATCATTCCTGACCATGTTCGGGATCGCCTGGGGGGTCGCGTCGCTACTCCTGCTGATCGGTTTGGGTGAAGGCTTCCGCTCGGGGCAGCGCAGGGGGCTGTCTGAACTGGGGACCGACCTCATTATGATGTGGGGCGGGACGATTCCTGCAATGCCAAATCAACACACGGGCATGCAGCCCTACAAACTGACGCTGTCGGACGCGGAGGCGATTCGCACGCAGGCTGCGCACGTGCGGAATGCAACGGCGTTTATCAATCGTGGCGATTTGAAGGAGGTCAGCGAGTTTTCAAGCGCGGGGGGACCGGTGTTTGGGGTTGAGGTGAACTTCCCAGAGATTCGGCACCTGCCAATTGTGCAGGGGCGGTTTTTGAATGCGGACGATGTGGCACAGAGCCGGCAAGTGGTAGTGCTGGGACAGAAGAATAATCAACTGCTGTTCCCGGGAAGGCCTTCTCTGGGGTCGTTCATTACTCTGAACGGGTACCGATTCCAGGTGATTGGAGTAGCTGACAAGATAGGCCGAGGCAACAACAGCAACGACAATCAGAGGGTCTATATTCCACTGTCGACGATGTTGGAACTGTTTGCGATCAAGGGCGACAACATCCCCAGAGATTCGGTCACGTCGATTCAGTATCAACCGCTGACTCCAGAGGTGAATGAGACGGCAAAGGCGGATGTGCACCGCATTATTGCAGCGCGGCATGGATTCGATCCGAAGAACAAGGAGGCGTTCGAGGAGTGGGACACGATCAAGTCGAACCGTACCGTGGGGATCATCTTTACGGCGATGGATGTGTTTCTCGGTGGAGTGGGGATTGTGACGCTGGCGCTGGGTGCCGTGGGGATCATCAATATCATGCTGGTGACCGTGACGGAGCGGACGCAGGAGATCGGCCTGCGGAAGGCGCTGGGGGCGACGAATCGCAACATCCTTTTTCAGTTCTTTCTGGAGGGTCTGCTGCTGACGGGGTTGAGCGGGGTGATTGGAATTTTGGGTGCGACGGGGCTGATGCTCGCGCTGACAGCGGTGCTCGGGAATAATCAGATGGGGTTCGATCCGCCGCGACTGGTCCCCTGGTCGGCGGCAATGGCGCTCGGAACGCTGACGTTATGCGGGATTGTTGCGGGGCTGTATCCGGCAAGCAGGGCGGCGATGCTGCAGCCTGTCGAAGCGCTGCGGAAGGAGTAGAGCGATGCTAAGGGATGTCTTTGGACAGGCCATGGAGGCGATGCGGCACAACGGCCGACGCACGGCCATCACGATCGTCGGGATGGCGTGGGGGATTGCGACTGTGGTTCTCCTGCTGGCGTATGGTGCGGGCTTCGGGCGGGCGTTCGAGACGATCTTCGCGCAGTTCGGCACGAATATGATCGGAGTGTTTCCGGGGCGGACGAGCGAGCAGGTGGGCGGCTCGAAAGCCGGGGTGCAGGTGCGGTTTCAGATGGACGATGTGGAGCGCATCCAGGAGACGGTGCCGGGGGTAATTCATGTCTCGCCGGTGATGTGGAAGCAGGTGCCGGTGCAGAACGACCTCCACACGTACACCTGGGAGGTCGATGGCATTACGCCGGAGCTGCAGGACATTCAGAAGATGGAGATAGCCGAGGGACGGTTCCTTACAGCGGCAGACATGCAGCAGCGGAACCATGTGGCGGTGATCGGGTCCGAGGCGAAGACGAAGCTGTACTCGGGCATGTATCCACTTGGGCAGAAGATCCGGTTGAACGGTGTGAGCTTTGAGGTGATCGGGGTGCTGAAGCCGAAGATGCAGGAGGGCGACGACAACCTGAACCGCATCATCAACGTTCCATTCAACACGATGGGGGACCTTAAGGATATCAAGTATATCGACGGCATATGGATGAGCTACAACGGCGACCATAAGGCTGTGGAACGGGCCCTGCGGAACATGCTGGGAGCGGCGCATGGTTTCCGTCCGTCGGACAAGAATGCGATCTTTGTGGCGAACATCATGGAGCAGTTGGCGCAATTCCGCATCGTCTCGCTAGGACTGCAGGCGTTGCTGTTGTTCATCGGCGTGCTGACGCTGGGGATTGCGGGCATCGGGCTGATGAACATCATGCTGGTCAGCGTGCAGCAGCGGACGCGCGAGATCGGCGTGGAGAAGGCACTTGGCGCGCGAAAGCGGCACATCCTGTTGCAGTTCCTGGCCGAAGCCATGGTTATCACCGGGATTGGCGGGCTGGGCGGTATTGCGCTGGCGTATGCGGTGAGCAAGGCCGTCGGAGGCATTACGTTCTACAGCGCAATAGCAAGCAATGCCGATAAGGCTGACATCTATCTTCTAATCTCGCCCCACATTGTTGTGATTGCGACGACGATTCTGGTGCTGGTGGGGACGGTAAGCGGTATGATCCCCGCGGTTCAAGCCTCGAATCTCGACCCCATCGAAGCCCTGCGCTACGAGTAGCACGTACGATTCGGTCACATCGCACAGGTCCGCGCTATTTACATCCCCACCCCAATATATCGGGGTTGACCCCGCCACATACCCTTGTTATAGTCAATTCACTTCACGGTGTCTGATTCGCGAGATTCAGACTGAAAAGGGAATCCGGTGAAATTCCGGGACTGCCCCGCAGCGGTAAGCAGGAACGAACGCTCCACATAAGCACTGGTTCAGCCATGAACTGGGAAGCAGGAGCAAGTAGGTAGCCTGCAAGTCCGAAGACCTGCCATGAGGCCGTGCCGAAAGGGCACGAACTTCACACACCTCCGAGGGGAGGATGGGTGATCGCAGCCCATTTTTAGCGATCGTCCATCTATTTCATTCGGAGCAAAAGGACGCTCCGTGGCTACACTTCAGACGACGCTCACCGAACTCGATCCAAACTTTCCTCCCGCCGAAGCGACGCCGCAAATGCAAGTGCGCAAGCGCAACGGATCGTTTGAACCTGTCGACGTCAACAAGATCGTCCGCGCCGTCGAGCGATGCTGCCACGGTCTGCCCCACGTCGACCCCATCCGCGTCGCCAGCAAGACCATCGGTGGGCTGTTTGACGGCGCATCCACCCGCGAACTCGACTCCATCTCCATCCAGACAGCAGCCGCGCTCATCGCGGAGGAGCCCGAGTACTCACGCCTCGCCCCGCGTCTGCTACTCGCCACGATTGCCAAAGAGGTCGCCGGCCAGAACATCTACTCCTTCTCACAATCCATCGAGACGGGCCACCGCGAAGGCGTCATCTCCAGGGACACCGCCGAATTCGTCACTGCCAATGCCCGCAAACTGAACAGCGCCATCGACGACCGCCTCTCCGATCGCTTCGAATACTTTGGGCTTCGAACCGTCTACGACCGCTATCTGTTGCGCCATCCAATCACACGGCAAGTCATGGAGACGCCCCAATACTTCTTCATGCGCGTCTCCGCTGGCCTCTCGGTCCGCGTGAACGAAGCCGTCGACTTCTATCGCCTGCTCGCCTTGCACGACTATCTACCCAGCTCGCCGACGCTCTTCAACAGCGGAACGAAGCACTCGCAAATGTCCTCTTGCTACCTGCTCGATTCGCCCAAAGACTCGCTCGACTCCATCTATGACGCTTACAAGCAGATCGCATTGCTCTCCAAGTTCTCCGGAGGCATTGGCCTCGCCTTTCACCGCATCCGCTCCGAGGGCTCACTTATCCGGGCCACCAACGGACTCTCGAATGGCATCGTCCCCTGGCTACGCACACTCGACGCCTCTGTCGCCGCCGTCAACCAGGGAGGCAAGCGCAAAGGAGCCTGCTGTGTCTACCTCGAGCCCTGGCACGCCGACGTCGAATCCTTCCTCGAGATGCGCGACAACACCGGTGATCAAGCCCGCCGCACCTACAACCTCAACCTCGCCAACTGGATCCCCGACCTCTTCATGCACCGCTCCGACGAGGACGGCCTCTGGTCGCTCTTCGATCCTAAGGACGCTCCTCACCTCACCGATCTCTACGGCGAAGCCTTCGAGAAGGCCTACATCGAAGCCGAACAAAAGCAACTCTTCAGCCGACAGGTGAAGGCCCGCGACCTCTACGCCCGCATGATGCGCACGCTCGCAGAAACCGGCAACGGTTGGATGGTCTTCAAGGACGCCTGTAACGCCAAGTGTAACCAGACCGGCATGCCCGAGAACGTCGTTCACCTCTCGAACCTCTGCACCGAAATCACCGAAGTCACCTCATCCGCCGAGACCGCAGTCTGCAACCTTGGCTCCATCAACCTCGCACGCCATCTCACCGACGGAGCCTTCGACTTCGAAAAGCTAGCAGCTACGGTCTACCACGCAATCCCGATGCTCGATCGTGTCATCGACATCAACTACTATC
>DATDHL010000466.1:0-11658 GCA_036521575.1 Edaphobacter sp.
GCCCAGGTATACGCCAGAGTCTGCGAGCCGGTTTATTCGTTATGAGGGACTGGAGAACTATACTCGGGCGCGGGACCGTGGGAAGGGGGTGCTGGTGTTGACGGGGCATCTTGGAGCGTGGGAGTTGTCGAGCTTCTACCACTCGCTGATGGGGCGTCCCATGGGGATGGTGATACGGCGACTGGATAATCCGCTGGTGGACGCGTTTGTGAACCGGATTCGCTGTCTGCACGGAAATCGGGTGATCCATAAAGACGATTTTGCGCGCGGCTTGATTGCGTCGATGCGGGCGGGGGAGACGGTTGGAATTTTGATGGACACGAATATGACGCCGCCGCAGGGTGTGTTTGTGCCGTTTTTTGGGATTGCCGCGTGTACTGCCTCGGGTATGGCGCGAGTGGCGGCGAAGACGGGAGCGGCGGTGGTTCCGGGGTTTCTGTTATGGGATGAGGGCGAGGAGCGGTATGTATTGCACTTTGGCGACGAACTGAATGTTGTGAATACAGGCGATTCGGAAGGAGATGCGCTGGTGAATACTGCTGCGTTTACGGCTTCGATCGAAGGGTATATACGGCGGTATCCTGACCAGTGGCTTTGGATGCATCGGCGGTGGAAGACGCGGCCGACTGGGGAAGAGGGGATTTACTGATGGCGAAGATCAGTGAGATTGCAGGATGGATTGGGGTGAAGGCTCCGGCACTGGAGGCGGAGATTACCGAGGTCTCGAACATGGAGGGGGCGACGGGGAGTTCGCTGGTGTTTGCTACTGATAGTGCGACACTTAAGGAGGCGTTGGAGTCGAAGGCGGGTGCGATTCTGGCTAGCGACAAGCTGGAGCTTTGGGAGCTGCCGGCGGATCCCCGGATTATTTGGGCTTCGGATGCGCGGTATGCCTTTGCGCGGGTGGCTCAGGGGCTGAAAGGAAAGCGGTTTGAGGCTGGAATTCATCCTACAGCGGTGGTTGGTGAGGGTGTGACGATCGGAGGTGGGACGAACGTGGGGCCTCGGGTTGTGTTGGGCGATGGGGTGGTTATCGGTAATGATTGCAATATTTTAGCTGGGGTTACGATCTACGCGGGGGTTGTTATTGGGGACTGTGTGGTGGTGCAGGCGGGGGCGGTGCTGGGGTCTACCGGGTTTGGATACGTGAGGAACTCGGAGACCGGGGAATATCTTGTGTTTCCACAGCAGGGGCGGCTGTATGTGGAAGATAACGTTGAGATTGGGGCTAATACTACGATCGATCGCGGGGCGCTGGGGGAGACTCGGATTGGGCGGGGGACGAAGATCGATAACCTGGTACATATAGGCCATAACTGCCTGATAGGAAAGAACGTTATCATTGCGGCGCAGACGGGGATCTCGGGGTCTAGTGTGGTGGAAGATGAGGCTATTCTGGGTGGCCAGGTGGGGATTGGGGAGCATGCTACGGTGGGCGCAGGCGTGATTCTTGGGGGTGGGGCGGGGGTTTTGAGCGGAAAAAAAATGCGTGGGCCGGGAGAGGTGTTCTGGGGGCGTCCGGCGCGGCCTTTGAAGGAGTATCTGCGTGATCTGGCGCGGCTGAAGAAGCGGTAAGATTCGAGGTGCAGAGCGTGGTTTTAAGGCTGGCAATGCTGACATTGGTGTGGTGTCTGGTGGTTTAGAAATGGCAATTGTCGTCGTTGGCGGGCATACGCGGAACATCGGGAAGACGAGTGTCGTAGCTGGGCTGATTGCGGCGATGCCGGAGATGCGGTGGACGGCGTTCAAGATTACGCAGTTTGGGCATGGGATGTGTTCGGCCAATGGGGAGCCCTGTGACTGCGAGACGGCGGAGCATATGGTTGCGGTCAGCGAGGAGAGGGAAGGGGCTACAGGAACCGGCTTAACGGATTCTGCGCGCTACGTGGCTGCTGGAGCGGTGCGGTCGTTCTGGGTGAGGACGCGGCAGGGCGATCTGGCTGAGGCGATGCCCCGGATTCGGCAGGAACTGGAACGGGCGGAGAATGCGGTGATCGAATCGAACAGCATTCTGCGGTTTCTGCGGCCCGATCTTTACCTGAGCGTGCTGGAGCCGGGAGTGGAGGACTTCAAGGAGTCGGCGCGACGGTATCTGGACAGGGCGGATGCTGTACTGGTCACCGAGGGAGAACTGGGGCGTCCGGCGTGGAAGGGTGTTTCGCTAAGGCTGTTGGAGGGGACGCCGGTGCTGGCGATGCGGCCTCCCGTATATGTAACCGAAGCGGTGGTCTCGTTTGTACGAGAGCGGTTGGCAATAAGGCTGAGCGGAAATAGGTAACAGGGCGCGGAACCATACGTAGCGAATGGGGTTACCTTCCTAAGGGAATGACCTTACGGTGGAGTTACCGAAACGATCTAAATGAAATGGCCGGAAGGGCTAACGATGGCTCTTACCCCCTCTGGGCATACCGAATGCGATAACGGGTGACATGATCCGTAACAGTACAGGTGTATTTTGCAGGTGCATGGTAACGCAATCGGGGCTACACTCCCTGTCTGGATGGCTTGATGGATACGCGGACCCTGATCCTGATCAACGTTATGCTTTATGCGCTCTATGCGGGCGTGACGCTGGCGAATGCACGCATCTTCGGCAATTCGCGAGGGGCCAAGTGGTTCGCAGGGGCGAACGTCAGCAGGGCGGGGGCGATGCTGCTGTCGCTGATGGTGGATTGGCCGCGAGTGCCGTTGCGGGTTGTCGAAGCGCTGACGGGATTGCTGGCTGTGGCTGGGCTGTTGATGCTGCACTGGAGCTTTGTGGAGCTGCTGGAGCGTGGTCCGCTGCTGCGGAGGACACAGTATGGGCTGGTGGGGGCGATGGTTGCGGCGGCGCTGTACGTCCTGATCTGGCCGCCGGACGCTCCGGTGATGGTGGGATTGATGTGCCTGGTGCTGGCAGTGCAGGCGGTGGTGACGGCGTCGGTCGTGCTTCGGTTTTCGGGCGAGGATGTTGGGCTGGCGGGATGGATGACGGGAGGTGCGCTGTCGCTGTATGCGGCGACGTTGCTGCTGCGATCGGCCGTGACGCTGGAGTATAAGACGCCAGAGTACGCAGAGACGGCTGAGCAGGTAGGGCGCGTGTGGATGGTGGTATGTCTGCTGGCGAATGGAGTGATTGCGTTTGGCTACATGTTTCTGGCGGCGTCGAAGCTTCGGCTGGAGCTGCTGTGGCGGGCGCAGGTGGATGAGCTGACGGGTCTGTTAAACCGGTGGGCGCTGAAGCGGGCGACGATGCGGGAGATTCAACGGTGCAAGCGGGCTAAGGGGTCGCTGGCGTTGGTGATGATAGACCTGGATGGGCTGAAGGAGGTGAACGATACGTCTGGGCATGGGTGCGGAGATGTAGTGCTGCAGGCGGTCGGCGGGGTGTTGCAGGAGACGGTGCGGGCGCAGGACTCGGTGGCGCGGATGGGGGGCGACGAGTTCTGCATTCTGCTGCCGGATACGGATTTGAACGAGGCCATGACGGTGGCGGAACGGTTGCGGACAGAGGTTCAGGAGCTTGTGATCCGGTACAGGGGAGAGACGGTGCGGGTGATGGCGAGCCTCGGAGTGGCTTCGTCGGAGCACTGCGGGTTGACGTGGCAGGAGTTGATGGACTATAGCGACGCAGCGCTCTACAAGGCGAAACGGGAGGGTAAGAATCGAGTGGTGCTGGCTGGCGCGGCGGAGGGTGTGGGTTTGAGGCGGCGTCTGTTGTGAGGATGGGTGCGATCCGATAACGCTTGAGGGGCAGGTGCGACAGCAAGAGCGCAGGCTCGCGATGAGGTATCCCTCCCACCTTCGCGCCGTAGAACTACGAAGGTGGGTGCCTGGCCATTGTGGGTGGTCGGAGAGAAGTAAGGCGGAAACAAAAGTAGTGACAAAAGAAGGATGAAAAAGAAGCCGCCGGTGTTCTGGCGGCTTTAGCATGGCATCGGTGGAAGGTCATTTGACGTTGCCGTTGAGGCCAGCAGGGAAGAAGACTCCTGTGTGGGTTGTGGCCGTGGGCGACGTTCGGGTGACGATCGCGAGGATTTGCTGTGGCGTTCTGCTGAAGCCGATGCTGTTGCTGTCGGCGTCGATGATGGTGGTGGAGGCGTAAGTAGCGGACGTGCCCTGCAGCGCTACGGACTGGCTGTTATCGATACCGATGTCGTCGGCCTTGCTTCCAGTTTTTGTGGTGGTAGTGGCTCCGTTGGGATTAGCGAGCATGGAACGGAAGGCTGCGATCTTCTGCGTATAGCCAGTGAGAACGCCGGTTCCAGCATCGACGATGTTGATTGCTGTACGGACAAGGCCCGCGTGGTAGGCCTCGACTGCGTGGATACCTACAGCTGCGCCGAGGTTGGCTGCGGAGGTGAGAGAACCGGCTGCTCCGTGGTAGGCAGTGACACCGACGTCCTCGAAGATGAATGCGCCGATGAGGAAGTTGGCATCGTTGGCAAAGGGATCGAACGACGAGACACCGAGTGCGCCGGAGGCTAGGGCGTTGAAGGAGTCGACCAGATTGATGGCAGGCTGGGCGACGGCGGAGGTGCCGAGAGCGGTGCGAAGGAAGGAGACGTGCTTGGTCTCTTCGATGGCGGTTTCTTTTGCGTAGGCCGCTATGGTGGTGTTAGCGAAAGGGACTGCGGCAAAGCTGGGCTTGGCGGTGACGGTGCCCTGCGTGCCCGTGCCTGTGATTGCGATGGGTGTAGGCAGCTTGTCGATGGTGACACCGTTTACTGCGAGGTTGTAGAAGTTCGCTTCGAGGTATTCGAGGTTGAGAGCGAAGTTGAGGTAATCGGCGTCGGTGAGGGTGGTAGCCTGTGCGTTGGCTGCTCTCGAGATGCCTGCGAGCGCCAGGCCTGCGAGTGCGGTGGTGCCGACCGAGAGGAGCTTGCGGCGGCTATTGACGATGACTTCGTCCAGTTGCTGTGTCTCTAAAGTTGCCATGATGTCCCGTCCTTAGGCTGCGGTTTTCTTGATGGTGCCGTTGAGGCCGCTGGGGAAGAAGCCGCCTTTTGCGAGGCCTGCGCCGCCTGCTGCGCCGTAGACGATGTGGAGGACCTGATCGGTGGTCCGCGAGAAGGCTATGGCGTTGGTGGTGTCGGCTGCGACGATGCTGTTGATGCTGAGCGTGGTCTCGTTGCCTCCACCGAGGGAGCCGCGAAGGGTGGAGACCTGATTGGCAGCGGTGAGCCAGGCCTGTGTGGCTCCGGGCTGGGCTGCGGCACCGGCGATGAGGGTGCGAATCTCTGCAGCGTGGTAGGCCTCGACTGCCTGAATGCCGGCGGCTGCGGAGAGGATGGTCTTGCTGGAGAGAAGGGTGGCTGCGCCGGTGTAGGCGGTCACTCCTACGTCTTCGAAGATGAAGGCTCCAACGAGAAATGAATTTTCGTCGGCGAAGGGATTGAAGCTTGCTCCGTTGGCTATTCCGGCGGTGGTTGCGAGAGGAGCGAAGAAGGTGAGATCGATGTTGGGTCGAGCGACAGGGGCGGCTCCGGCGGCGGTGAGCGCGGAACGAAGGAAGCGGACGTGACTGAGCTCATCCTGGGCGATCTCTACGGCGTACTGAGCGATGGCCTGGGTGACGAAGCTAACCTTTTTGATTGTGGGAACGATGGTTGTTCCTGCGCCTGTGCCGGCGTCAGTTGCGGCGAGGCCGGTGCCGGTGGCGGCGTAGAGGTAGAACTCGGCTTCGAGATACTCGAGGTTGAGGGCGAAGTTGAGGATGTC
Organism: Edaphobacter sp.; assembly: GCA_036521575.1. Taxonomy (GTDB): domain Bacteria; phylum Acidobacteriota; class Terriglobia; order Terriglobales; family Acidobacteriaceae; genus Edaphobacter. The sequence goes on from DATDHL010000466.1 coordinate 5,701, forward strand.
GGCGTCGGTGATGGTGGGGGTTGGAGTTGGTGTCGGGGTGGGTGGTGGAGCTGAACTGCTGTGATCGCAGCCTGCTAGTAATGCCGTGGCTGACGCACTTCCTACACCGGCCAGGAAGCTTCGGCGGGAAAGAGCCTTGTCTATGAGATCGTTGATTTTCTTTTCCACAATGTACCTCTCCTCACTGCAAGTTGCTCGTGCTGGACTCTCAATGAAGTCACGCAGGAGGGAGGGGTTTGGATTTAGAGAGGGTGAAAAGAAATTTGTTTCAGATGGATTGGACCGGGAGGAGCATCAGGTCCTCGGTGAGGCCTATCTCTTTTTGAACAAAGGGCTCGGCGTAGCGGACACCGGCTAGTAGACCGTAGTGGCGGGCGGTGGCGAAGGTTCGCTCGCGGATGTCTTCTTCGGGGACGAAGAGGCCTCCGCCCTGCGGCTGGGTGGCGTATTGGGAGCGGTAGGCGAGGAGAGACTGGAGGCGTTGCTCGACGAAGGGGGTGATGTCGACGACGAAGGTGGGGCGGACGTCGGCGTAGAGGGAGGCGTAGAGAATTTTGAAGGGGCGATGAGGTGGGTGGCCGCCGGGTGTCTCGATTTTGGCTAGACCGCTGACGAAACAGGACTCGTAGCCCAGGGTGGCGGTGGTGTAGTGGTCGGGGTGGCGACCCTGCCAGTAGGGAAGGATGACGACTCGGGGACGCAGGCGGCGAAGGACTGCGGCCAGCTTGAGGCGATTTTCGAGGGTGTTCTGGACGTTGCCGTCGGGGAGGTCGAGGGCTTCGCGGTGAGAGACGTTGAGGATGCGGGCTGCGGCGTTGGCTTCGGCTTCGCGCTCGGCTGCAGTGCCTCGTGTGCCTGATTCGCCTTGGGTGAGGTCGAGGATGCCGGTGCGCCAGCCTCGGGCGTGCATGGCTAGGAGAGTACCTCCGCAGGTCTGCTCGACGTCGTCGCGGTGTGCGGCTATGGCGAGAATGTCGATTGAGGGGGCAGGGGGTAAGGGGTAGGGAGTAGAAGGCATGGTTGGCTTATAGTTTAGCGATTAAGGAGTTGAGCATCTTTGCTACTTCGGTGGAGAGGCTTTCGGCTTCGGTGAGATGTTGTGGATTGCCGTAACCTGACTCTCTGGCGATCACCATTGTCTCAAAGTTAAGTGCAGTGTTCTTTGCACAAGTCTCCAAGTAAGTAACGGCGCGACAGCTATTTTTGACTATTTTTAACGGATGAGCGCCTATCAAGAACCGCCGTGTATCCGTACGCGAGGTCTCTGGAGCCTTGTGGTGTCGTGTTTGCTCTGTGCAGGCGGCTTCAACCTGCCCGTGACGGCACAGGACAAGCCGGCCACTCCCTCGCCCGACGTCGTCGTCTTCAAGAATGGCGACCGGCTCACTGGAACCGTCATGCGGGGCGTAAACGACACCATCATCTTCAAGAGCGACGTCGTTGGCGAAGTCACCGTCCCCATGGACAAGGTCAAGGAGCTGCGCTCCAACGGCAGCTTCGTCGTATTCAAGAAGAACGAGCAGATTACCCGCACCCCCAAGAAGCCCGGCAACATCACCGTCAGCGACGAGACCATAACCGTCGTTCCCCCCAGTGGCGCTCCCGAGTCCGTCCCGGTGAAGGACCTCGCCTTCGTCGTCGACAAGCCGACCTACAACAAGGAAGTAGCCGGCAACCCCGGCATCTGGTTCGGATGGAAGGGCTCCGTAGGTGGCGGCGTCACCATCGTCCAGTCGACCTCGACCGGCCGGACCTACACGGCTAACATCGCCCTGGTCCGGTTCATCCCTACTGCGACTTATCTCCCGCCGCGCACCCGCACCACCTTCAACCTGACCGAGGTCTACGGGAAGCTGACCACGCCGGTCATACCGCAGACTACGCCGCCCTCACCCGACGACATCGCCAAGGTCCACATCTTCGATACGAACCTCGAGCGCAACAAATACTTCACCCCCCACATGTATGCGCTGTATGGCCTCTCCTACGGCCACAACTACTCCGAGGGCCTGAACTTCCGGCAGATCTATGGCGTCGGTCTCGGCTGGACCGTTATCAGGGACTCCGTCCAACTGCTCGACCTCTCGGCCGACGTGCACTACGAGAGGCAGAACTTCCATCCGCCAACGCCTAACGAGAACCTCATCGGTTCCACCTTCGCGGAGACCTACAGGCGCACCCTGCCTTACAATATCCTTTTCACCCAGATCGGCACCTACACTCAGGCCTGGAATGACCTCCACGCCTACTCGGCCATCGGAGCGGTCGGCCTCGCTATGCCCGTCTACAAGCGCTTCAGCCTAAGCCTCAACATCCGGAACGACTACCTCAACAACCCAGCCTTCGGCTACAAGAAGAACAGCTTCGAGTTCCTCACCGAAATCACCTACAGGCTGCCCTGAACTGACGGCTCACAGCTCATCGCTAGTTAGCGGCGTTGGTGAGGGCGTCCATGTAGGCTACGTCGAGAGCGGTGCCCTGGACGGTGATGAACTGGTTGTTGATCTCTGAGCCGTCGGCGGTGTTGAAGGCGTGGATCTGGCCACCGTAGGCGGTATAGACCTTGTGCTGGTCCTGAATCCAGCAGATGCCGGTGAGGTCGCCGTAGTAGTAAGGATTCTGGTTGGCGTTGGGATAGGGAACGGTTGCGCTGCCGTTCGGTGTGACGTTCGGGAAGATCTGAGCTGTATTGGCACCGAGATCGAAGCGGGTGAGGCAGTTGTAGTTCTGGCCGAGAGCCTGGCGCTCACCTGTGGCGCAGGATTGCGAACCGATCCAGAGGGTATTGTCGTCGGCGAAGAGCATTTTGGTGTGATTGCCGTCGGAGATGGAGATTGGCGCGCCGGGGGTCAAAGTAGCGAGGTTGAGCAGCGTGAGCCTGCCGGCAAAGAGACCGTCCGGCTGAAGTTGCTGACCTGCCAGGTAGAGGGTAGTGCCATTGGCTACGGCCGCGGTGGCGCCACCGGGAATCGCTACGCTGTTGGTGACGGCTGCGGGATAGGGAGGGGTGTTGACGTCGACAGTGAGCGCGCCCTGCTGGAGAACGGTGACGCCGGCGGTGCTGCCTCCGCACTCGGGGCCGCAGTTGAGGACATAGACGGAGCTGCCGTCGAGGGAGAAGTAGGCGCCATTGGGGCGGTCGAAGCTGGGTTTGGTGGTGCTGTCGGCGACGGGAACGACGCAATAAACGGGAAGATTGAAGGGCTGGCAGTCGACGGAGCCGGCGGGCGCGGGCTGGTTTGAGTTGAGCTTGATGACGCGATAGAGGGTGTCGGAGTTGCGGACCATCGCGAGGACGACAGTGTCGCCCTGGTTGACGAAGACCTTGTAGACGTTGGGGAGGTTAAGCCCATAGGTTCTGCCAGTGGTGTTGTCGATGATGCCTATCTGGCCGGCGGCCTGAAGCGCGGCGTAGATGTGATTGAAGCTGATGGGAATGGCGAGCGAGGTGGAAGTGGTGGGGAGTTTGGGGGTAACGACCGTGCTCGCCTCGGTGGAGTAGTTGACGTTGGTGATGCTGCCGTCAGAGTCGGAGTAGACGTAGCCGCGGACCTGCTCGGGGAAGTTGATGATGGTGCTGGGGTATCCGGAGGAGAAACCGGAGATGTGGAAGGAGCTGTTGGCGTCGAAGATACTGCTGCGGATGTCGCGTTTGCCATCGAGGATCTCGAGGCTGCCGGAGCTGCCGTTGACGGTGATGCCGACCAGGACGCGACTATCGATCTTGCTGGGCGGGATGGGCCGATTGGCGTAGGTGTACGCAGGGAACTTGTAGTATCGCTGGCCGCAGGACGAGAGACCGAGGGTGGCAATGGCGATTAAAAGGCCGCAAAGGGTCTGGGCACAGAAAAACTTGGAAACGAGACTTCGATTCTTCAACGTGAAAAACTCCAAAACCTGAGGGCCGCGGCGAATTTGTTCAGCCACTGCTATATCGCTGAGTATAACAAACAGCTGTATAGACGCGTTTGGGAGGGCATTGGGTAGGTGGCTGCGTGATATAGGGTTTGGAGCGAGTTGGGGTGGTGGCTTAGGATGAGGGATAAAGGCGGAGAAAAACAATGGCGGAGGCGGTATTGAGCACGAGTGTAGATTCTGCTGGAGTAGCCAGGCTATTTACCGGCGTACCGGTACTGTGCGATGGTGCTATGGGCACGATGCTCTATGCGCGCGGCGTGTTTATTAACCGCTGCTATGACGAGTTGAACCTGTCGCAACCTGACATGGTGCGCGAGGTGCATGCGGAGTATCTGCAGGCCGGGGCTGAGGTGGTGGAGACCAATACCTTTGGGGCTAACCGGTTTCGGCTGGAACACTTCGGGTTTGGGGATAAAGTCCGTGAGATCAACATCGCTGGGGTGAAACTGGCGCGGGAGTGCGTGGAGCGAATTCGCGAGAAACAGGCGAGCGAGGCCTTTGTGGCCGGGTCGATTGGGCCGCTGGGCGTGAGGCTGGAGCCGCTGGGCAAGGTGGGGCTGGATGAGGCGCAGGCGGCGTTTGCAGAGCAGATTCGGGCGATGATCGAAGGCGGTCCTGGGGTGGGTGTGGACCTGTTGATCGTCGAGACGATGACCTCGCTGATCGAGGTGCAACAGGCGATTCTTGCGGCGCGGAGTGTGGCTCCGGGGGTGCCTGTGATTGTAATGATGACCGTGGACGAGGAGGGGAATTGCCTCGATGGCGCCTCGGCTGAGACTGCGGCGACAAAATTGACGGCGTGGGGCGCAGATGCGATTGGCTGCAACTGTAGCGCAGGGCCCGCGACCGTGCTGAGCGTGATTGAGCGGATGCGCCCGATGACGACACTTCCGTTGGCGGCGATGCCGAATGCAGGGATTCCACGGGCGGTGGAGGGAAGGACAATTTATCTGACTTCGCCGGAGTACATGGCGAGCTTTACGCGGAAGCTGGTGAAGGCCGGCGCGAGCATTGTGGGTGGATGTTGCGGGACGACTCCGAGCTATACGCGGGCGATGCGGAGTGCCATGCGTGCGATGGACGCGATGGAGGCCGGTGCACAGGTGATGGAGAAGGCCAGCGCAGACAGGGCTGCGGCGGTTGAGGTGAAGAACAAGGTTGCGCCTCCGCCGCTGGCGCAACGGTCGAAGGTTGGCGCGATGATCGCGACGGGTGACTTCGTTCGGATGGTGGAGATTGTTCCACCGAAGGGGATTGATTGCAGTAAGGAACTGGATGGGGCGGCCTACCTGCACAAGCTGGGCGTGGATGTGATCAACGTGCCGGATTCGCCGCGGGCCAGTGCGAGGATGAGCGCGCAGAGTCTGTGTGTGCAGATTCAGCAGCATGTTGGGGTGGAGACGATTCTTCACTACACGTGCAGGGACAGGAATGTGCTGAGTATCCAGAGCGATCTGCTGGGGGCTTCTTCGATTGGGCTGAAGAATATTCTTTGCCTGACGGGCGATCCGCCGAAGCTGGGGAATTATCCGGATGCTACGGCGGTGTTCGATGTGGATGCGATCGGGCTGGTGAATGTAGTTCGGAATCTGAACTGCGGGCTGGATATCGGGAAGAACTCGATTGGGGAGTCGACGGGGTTTACGATCTCGGTCGCGGCGAATCCGGGTGTGCCTGATATTGACCAGGAGGTGCGGCGGTTTGCGTACAAGGTGGAGGCTGGTGCGGAGTTTGCGATCACGCAGCCGGTCTTCGATCTGCGCGTGCTGGAAGAGTTTCTGCGGCGGATCGAGCAGTTCCGGATTCCGGTGATCGCTGGGATATGGCCGCTGACGAGTCTGCGGAATGCTGAGTTCATGAAAAACGACCTGCGGGTGAGTATGCCCGAGTCGATTATGACGCGAATGGGGGCGGTGACCTCGCCTGAGGCGGCGAAGGCTGAGGGCGTCAAGATCGCTCAGGAAATGCTCGCGGAGGCCACGCCAATGGTGCAGGGTGTTCAGGTGAGTGCTCCGTTTGGGAAGTACGCGGCTGCAGCGC
>DATDHL010000467.1:0-3194 GCA_036521575.1 Edaphobacter sp.
AGTCGAGGCCGAGTTTGTGTTGAAGCTGTTCGAGCGAGACGCCTTTCGTCTCTGGATAGATGAAGAGGACAATAAAGAACTGCAGAACCATCATGGCCGCAAAGAAAGCAAAGGGAAGGCCGCCGGAAGATTTGGCCAGCACCGGAAAGAGAAGAGAGATGATGGCGTTCATGATCCAGTGGGATGAAGAGCCGAGACTTTGGCCTTTAGCGCGAACGCGGTTGGGGAAGACCTCGGCGATATAAACCCAGATGACTGCTCCCTGAGAGATGGCAAAAAATCCGATGTACGCAGCGAGTAGCCAGACGAGTGCATCAAGATGGCTGCGAGTGAAAAAGACAGCGGCGACTCCAGAGAGGCACAGTGCCATGCCAACGCTGCCAATCAGGAGCAACGTCCTGCGGCCGAGTTTGTCGATGAGGGACATACCCAAAAACGTAGCCAGCAAATTCATCAAACCGATCAAAACAGTCTGCAGTGCACCGGAGAGTTGGCTGAAGCCTGCCGCGGCGAAGATGAAGTTTGAATAGTAGAGAATCGCGTTGATCCCGGAGAGCTGATTGAAGAGACCGATGGTGATGGCGAGGAAGATAGGCAAGCGGTATTGGCGCTGGAAGAGCGGCTCGGCGGCCATACCCCGTTCCAGGTGGATGGAGTCCATAATCTCGCGTAACTCGGCCTCGGAGTCCGGCGATCCCATCATCTTCAGCACCTCGAGCGCCTCGTCTGTCTTGTTCTGCGTTACCAGCCAGCGTGAGCTTCGCGGTATGCCGTAGAGCATAAGGAGGAAGAGAAGAGACGGAATCGCTGCAACGCCGAGCTGCCAGCGCCACTGGGCAAGGCCGAGGTTCAGAAGCGAGATGAGATAGTTGGAAAGGTAGGCGAGAAGGATTCCCACGACGACGTTGATCTGGAAGAGACCGACCATTCTTCCGCGCCACTTCGCAGGGGCAAGCTCGGCGATGTAGACCGGACCAAGCACGGAGGATCCACCGATGCCCAGGCCGCCAATGAAACGAAAGACCATGAGCGCATGCCAGTTCCAGGCAAACGCGCAGCCCAACGCCGAGATGGTGTAGAGAATGGCCATGATGCGCAAGGCTTCGCGGCCTCCGATTTTTTGGCCAACGACTCCGGCGGTCATCGCGCCGATGACGGTGCCGAAGAGTCCGATGAAAACAGTAAGCCCAAGCGTGAAAGAGGAGAGGTCGTAGATCGTGGTCAGCTGCTGCGTCGTGCCAGCGATGACCGCAGTGTCAAAACCGAAGAGCAGACCTCCTAGAGCGCCTACTATGGTGCTTTTCACCAGATATGTGGTCATTTTCATCGTAAGAGGCTCCGCATTGAGTCAACGCACGAAAGCATACATGGGCGAGGCAACATTACCCTAGAAGCAAGTTGGCGATACTGTTCTAGTTAAGTCTTGCGCGGGCAAGGTGAATGCCGCAGGAATTGCGAACGACCGTGTGGGTCTGCAGCAGGATGTCGCGGGTGGGGAGGTCGGGTCTTTCGAGGCGTTGCAACATTGTTGCCATTGCAGTCGCACCAATGTCGGCGCAGTTCTGGTGTTGTGTCGTGAGAGGCACAGGAAGGAGGCTGGCGTACTTGACGTCATCGATGCCGACGATGCGCATCTCTTCCGGCACGCGGATGCCCATCTTTGTCAGCCCGGCCATGGCTCGAGCAGCGGTGAAGTCGTTGGCGCAGACGATGGCGTCGGGCCTGTAGTTTCTCAACATTTTCCGGAGGAAGTCGGGATCATCGGGATCGCCCCGGTAAACCAGATCCTGTCCCAGAGGCAGACCGTGTGCGATCAATGCCTCGCGGTAGCCTGCGATTCTCGCCATAACAGTTGAAGCGGAGAGGGGCCTTGCCAGAAATACGACCCGTTTGACGTCGTGACGGAGCAGATGCTGCGTGATGAGAAAGCCCGCGCGACGATTGTCGATTCCCACCAGGTCGTACTTGGAACGCATCGGATACGGCGAGTAACATCTATCCAGCAGGACGACCTGAATTCCGGCACGATCAAATGCAGCGACGATGCGATTGTTGACTGCATCCTTTGCGGGTGTGAATTCGAGCGGTGCGAAGAAGACGCCCGAGACCTTTTGCGTGACATATTGGTGGCAAAGGTGCTCGGCCTCTTTCTCCTGCTGGGCAGCCTCTCCCATGGAGTGACCCCAAAGCAGGGAGTGCGGCTTTGATAGCGGCGACTGCATCATGCCGTGACAGATAGGTTCGAAAATTTCTGTTCGCCCGAGGTCTGGAATGAGCAGACCAAATACGCGGCCGCTGGACACGGCTGGAGCGATCACATGGGTTCCGGAGCCGGCCCGTCGAGTGACCAGTCCTTTTTGCTGGAGCTCGTTGACGGCTTTTGCAACGGTGATGCGGGAGGTGCTGTAGTGCTTTCCCAGTTCTGCTTCGCTTGGCAGACGATCCCCAGGTTGAAATGCGCCGGTCCTAATGGCAGACAGGAGGTCCTCGTAGACCTTTCTGTACTTAGGTGCATTGGAAGGATTCGACACTTGTGCCTTTGGGTGATGGTGTTCGGGAGGGGTGGATTCTCGCAGGGATGCGGCTGCGCGCGCAGTTTGTCCGGTCTTCATTGAATCTCCTGTCGTACTGGAGAGCATTAGGGATTGATGAGAATCAATGTATAGACAAAGATATACCCCTGCAAGGAGTAAGGTTTGTTCCATGGACAATGAAGTGGTCAACCTTTTGATGGAGTTTTATCTAGATTGCAGCTAGGCGCCAAAAATGAACCTCTTCAGATTCAGACAAATATGAGATAGATAAAGGTTTGTCTAAAGGAACATTGAGGGATGGTCGCTGCAGAGGTTGGACCATGTTGGCGATATTCTGACAGACCTTAAATTGTCATGTCATTCACATCGCATCTGCCTGCTGATCAACATGCCATATCAATTGACATATGTTGCAAAATCCGCGTACTTTCAATGCGGATTTTGAATGGAACGACTTGAAGTACCAGGTGAGTAGCTCTCGGTTCAAACATCTGACTTCGGTTTGAACCTTTGCAAGACAAGCGATGTTCAGCAGGATATAGAAGCGTCGCTCATGAAAGAGAAGAAGGACGAAGCACACTTTCTGGAGGGATTTTGCAATGAGATTAGCGACGCGAGTGAAATTATTGCTTTCAGTGGGTTGCCTGCTGGCCCTTTCGC
>DATDHL010000468.1:0-4538 GCA_036521575.1 Edaphobacter sp.
TCAAAAACGCCACGACCGCCCGGAAGTAGAAATCGGCAAACACCACATCCAGCCGATCCAGCCAAGCCGCATCCTTCCACCCACCCGCCGGAGGTTTCGTGTCCACCTCCTCGGTCACCTTCATATAAAGCTTGTTGAACCACTTCAACCCATCGCTGTCCGCCAGCGCCCCATCGATCCGCTGCATCGTAGCCAGCACATCCGCAATCGTCGTCGGCGCTGCCCCACTCACAATCCCATAAAGCCCCTGATCAGCAGCCGCCACACTCATAGGCCACACCCTCCCGCCAAACCATCGCGGAAGTATACCCCACTCACCGCACACCATCGGGTGCCCCATCCTGAGCGCGCCTGACCGCGCGAAGGTTGGGGTTACCAGAACGAATGCACCAATCAGCCATCGCTGTTGCCGTTGCTGCCGTTGCCCTTTTGTTTGTCATCCCCGGAGAAGATCTGCTTTTTTGCCTTTACCGTTGCCTTTGCTTGTCATTCTGATACGCCCGGATGCTCCAGTTGACCGCGCCCAGCGGCGGTACTATACCTGATTCCATGTTGCTCGGCACCCGAAACCGCGCGGCCACCCAAAAGACCCCGGCGAACCTTTACCGCACCATGGTGTTGACGCTCTCCTTCGGAGCCGCAGCGCTCACCGCACTCCACGCTCAACAGGACCACCAGATGCCGAGCCACCAGATGGGCGATATGCCCGGAATGGACATGAGCGGCGCCAGCGACATGAGCAACATGGGTTCAAGCATGGCCGCCATGGCAGGCCACATGCACATGACCCAACTTCGCCCAAAGCAAGCAGGTGACGAGGAAAAAGCAAAAGCCATAGTGGCCCAGGCAAAGGCCACCATGGAGCGCTACAAGGACTACCGCAAGGCCTTAGCCGACGGATACGTCATCGCAAACCCCAAACTTGAGCAGCCCCAGTACCACTTCAACAATGAGGCCAACTCCCGGGAGGCCGAGGTCCACTTCGACCCGGCCAAACCAACGTCGCTCCTCTACCGCCGCACCCCAACCCAGCGTTACAAACTCGAGGGCGTGATGTACACGGCCCGCCCCGACGCAACCGAAGACGAGCTGAACCAGCGCATTCCGCTCAGCATCGCGCACTGGCACGAGCACATCAACTTCTGCGCAGCCCCTGCAGACCGCGTCAAGGAATACCACGGCGACCACCCCAAATTCGGCATGTTCGGCTCCATCCACACAAGGGAAGCCTGCGAAGCAGAGCGCGGCACCTTCTTCCCCTACATGTTCACCTGGATGATCCACGTCTTCCCTTACGAGGACAACTTCAAAGATGTCTTCTCCATGAACGACGACGTAGCCCACGTCCATTGATCAATGATCACTTCCCACCTGGGCGACTTATTAGGACTAACCTCCAACTGTGCACCTAAGCTCAGTCGTTTGAATACTCAGACAACTAGCTACTATGCAAACCCTTTAGCCAGCCGCTATCGTTACGAACGAGCAACTTCCTCTCATATGAATGATCAACAGACTATGGCAACTTCTCCCACGACTCAGAGCGCATCTCGGCGCGCTGCAACATGGCTCACTGCCCTTCTCGTGGCGACAGTCATCTTCTCTCTCTTCGCCAGTTACATTCACACCGCAAAGAGTGACTCGGTAAGTTGGGACGAGTCACAACATCTCTATTCCGGGTGGCTTTCCTGGAAGACCGGAGACTTTGGCTACAACCCGGAAGTTCCTCCCCTCGTAAAAATGTGGGCCGCTGTTCCGCTCCTGCACAGAGACATCAAGCAACCGGCATATACCGGCGATCCCTTCAAAAAAGAAGGCTTCGTTCTAGGGCAGCGTTTCCTGGTTGCTAACGGCATCGAGCAGACCCTCATACCCGCCCGTATCATGGCCTCGCTGCTCACCGTTCTCCTCGCCACGACGCTCTTCTTTTGCGCTATGGAGATGTTTGGCAGGAAAGCAGCTCTCTTCGCACTGCTTTTATTTGCCTTCGATCCAAACTTTCTCGCTCATGGGGCATACGTCACCACAGATATCGGCGCTTCTTTCACAATGCTTGCCGCGGTATACGCGTTCTACCGATACGTGACCGCTCCCTCTGTTCCCAGAATGATCGTTGTAGGCTTAGCGGTCGGCCTGACCATGACTGCCAAATTCACGGGGATATTCATCGTTCCTATACTTTGCTTCATTGCAGCAATCGACTACTGGCAATCAAAGAAAACGGTGCGAAGCGTCGAGTCTGCGTCGGCTCGGCAAATGGTCACAGCAATCGTCGTGGCTTTGATGATCGGAGTGGGATGCGTTTGGTCGATTTACCACTTCCGCTATGCCGCTCGACCGGTCTCGCTCGAACTAAACCCTACGAGCGAGCAGTACCTGCAGAAGCTCACATCGCCATTGAGTCGTGGAGTATTGACCACAACGGCCCGGCTTCACCTGTTACCCGAGGCATATATCTATGGGTTGGCAGATACGAAGATCTCCGCTGGCGATATTCCGAGCTATTTCTTCGGACGAACCTACTCCGGCGCTTCGCACTGGTATTTCCCAGCTGCGTTCCTCATCAAGAGCACACTTCCATTTTTGATCCTGCTCGGAATTACGATCATTGTTGCGTTTCGTGGTCGCTGGAAGATGCGTCGGGAGATTGTCTTCCTGACGGTCCCTCCCATCTTCCTCTTTTTGTTGTCGTCATCATCTGATCTGGGCATCGGGTACAGGCACCTGTTCCCGATGTTCCCGATGCTCTACATTCTGATAGCAGGCTGCGCCGCTCACGTCGTTTCCAAAAACCCGAAGTACGCGTATGGATTTGCCGTGCTATTGCTTTGGCAGGTCATTACGACCATCGCTGCACGCCCGGCACTGTTGGCCTACGCGAATGAGGCGTGGGGAGGACCATCGAAGACGCACCTGTACCTCGCCGACTCCAACGTCGACTGGGGCCAGCAACTCAAAGCGGTCAAACACTATCTTGAGACACACCCATCTCAACCCTGCTACTTTGCATACTCCGCACAAGGCCCCGTCGATTTCAGGGATTATGGGATCAACTGCCGCGTCCTCCCTACAGCAGCAGGGTCATGGGCGGGGCTCGATTCGATGCGGTTCGGCGATGACCCAAACGTGTCCGGCACTCTTTTAATAAGCGATGGGGAAGTGGCCGGGGTCGACATACCTGGAAAGCAGAATCCCTACGCCCAGTTCGCCTCGATACAACCCGCGGCGACCATCGACCGAGGCGTCTACGTTTATAACGGGCAATTCAGTTTGGGAGCGGCAGCGGCCCTGGAACATCTCCACGCCGCCCAGGATTTTGCAAATCAGCACAACCTCACCGAGACACTGCGCGAAGCTCGAACCGCAGAAAAGCTCGACCCGAACAATCCAGAGGTCCATGCGATTCTGGGTGACGCACTCGCCGAAACAGGTGACACGGCAGCCGCCCAGGCTGAATACTCTGTGGCGCTTAATTCGCCAGAACTCGATCACACCTTCCAGAAGAGCTTGCTAAACCAGCTTCTGGCAAAGACGAAGCACTGAACCAACCCAAAAGCCACGATCTCGGACAAGGCCTGTGGAGACTACATCACCTCGCACAGCTGGCCCACATCTGACCAAACCGCCAAAGATTGGGTGCCCCATTCATGGCGCAGTCTTATCGCGACATGATTGGGTCATTCGCGCAAAGCGCGAACCGCTCTTCCTCCACGAGCATCGCATCCATCGCTTCGCAATCAATCTCACCACACCGCTAAGCGCGATCCGCAGGATGCCCAACCCATCCCCTCCCTGCACCAAAACAGTGCAATTTTGAACCATCTTTTTACCACCCACTTACCACGTTTGCCGCACAATTCACCACCAGCTAACCATCGTTTTCACCCAAAATCCCGCAAAAAACCACCACTCCACCATCTCCAAAAAATCCGCTACCATTTCAACAACTCGGAGACCGAAGCCCCACCCATGCCCTCCCGCCGCGCCGTCCTCCTGACCCTCCTCCTCTCCGCGCCCGCCCTCTCCCAGACCCTCGCCCGTCCCGGATGGGCAGGCTCCGGCATGAGCGCCAACCCATGGTGGAAACACGCCGTCATCTACCACGCCAACCCAAGCAATTTCAATAACATACAAGGCATCACCCAGCGCCTCGATCACCTCCACTCACTCGGCGTCGACGCCATACTCCTCACTCCCCTCCAGCCTGACCCCGCCCACGCCGAAAGCATCGACCCCACCCTGGGCACCCTCGACGATCTCGACGACCTCATCCATCAATCCAGCCGCAACAACATCCGAGTCCTCCTCGAACTAGACCCCGCCACCCCCAACCTCACCGCCGTAGCCCGCTTCTGGCTCACCCGAGGCATCGCCGGGTTCCACCTATCATCAACGCCATCAACAACATCCCAGATCACCGATCTCCGCAAACTCACCAACACCTTCGTAGGCCAGCGCATCCTCATCACCGACCTCACCGCCACCCCCGACCAGCCTAGAGACCAACCCAAACCCCACGAACCCCCTCAACTCCTCCT
>DATDHL010000469.1:0-1777 GCA_036521575.1 Edaphobacter sp.
CCCGGCATAATGCTCAATCAGCACACCGAAGAACCGCTCCACCGACCCGAACAGCGCGCGATGCACCATCACCGGCCTATGCAACTCGCCATCCTCGCCCTTGTACTCCAGCTCAAACCGCTGCGGCAGGTTAAAGTCGAATTGCACCGTCGAGAGCTGCCACAACCGCCCCAGCACATCCACTAGTTTGATATCGATCTTCGGCCCGTAGAACGCCCCTTCACCGGGAATGCTCTTAAACGACACACCGCGTTTCGTCAGCACATCGTGCAGCACCGACTCAGCCTTCTCCCACTCGGCCGCATTGCCTACAAACTCGTTAGCCTTCTTCGGGTCGCGCAGCGAGAGCTCCACGCGGTACTCAGCAAAGCCAAAGTTCTTCAGCACAGCCTCGGCGAAATCGAGGCAGTCTTCAATCTCCCCCTCAATCTGCGACGGCATGCAGAAGATATGAGCATCATCCTGCGTAAACCCACGCACGCGCAGTAGCCCATGCATCGTGCCCGACCGCTCATACCGATAAACGTTTCCCAGCTCCGCATACCGCACCGGCAGATCACGATAGCTCTTCGGCGAGTTCTTATAAATCAGAATGTGCCCCGGGCAGTTCATCGGCTTCAGCCTGTACTCCGCGTCATCCAGCTCCATCGGCGGATACATATTCTGCGAATAGAAACCCTCATGCCCCGAGATCTTCCAAAGCTCGCGTCGCATGATGTGCGGCGTATACACCATCTCGTAACCGCGGCGGATACATTCATCCCGCATCCAGTCTTCCATCGTCTTCCGAATCAGCCCGCCCTTTGGATGCCAGAAGATCAGCCCCGACCCCGCGACCTCCTGAATCGAAAACAGATCAAGCTGCTTGCCCAGCACACGATGATCGCGCGCCTTGATCTCCTCCAGCCGCTTGAAGTGAGCATCCAGATCCTTTGCGTTGAAGAACGCCGTGCCATAAATACGCTGCAGTTGCTGATTCTTCTCATCGCCCAGCCAGTAGGCTCCGGCGATGCTCGTCACCTTGAACGCCTTCACCCGGCCAGTAGAAGGCACATGCGGCCCACGGCAAAAGTCACTAAACCCGCCGTTGCGATACAGCGAAATCTCCTCGCCCGGCCTGGTGAACTTCTCAATAAAGTGCACCTTCATGAACTCGCCCTGCGCCGAGTAATCCGTTAGCCCCTTCTCCCGAAACTCCTCCACGCGCACAAACTTCTCATCTCGCGCGACCACCTCACCCATGCGCTTCTCAATCGCAGCAAGATCGTCTTCGGTAAAAGGAACCTCGCGATACACGTCATAAAAAAATCCGTTATCCGTCGCCGGCCCATGCCCCAGCTTCGTCTCCGGAAACAACTCCAGAATCGCCGTAGCCATCACGTGCGCCGCCGAGTGCCGCACCACCTTCAGGGCAGCCTCATCGGTCTCCTTCAGCAGTTCCAGCGCAACATCTTCGATCAGCGGAGCCGTCAAATCCACTACCCGTTCCCCACCCGTCGCAGCGCCATACATCAAAGCCTCGGAGGCCTCATCCTCCACCGTCGTCCCCGCAGCAACCGCCGTCAGCGGACGAATCCGCGCCACTACCACCGCGGCAGCCAGCCTCGGCGAGATGCTCAGCGCAATGTTATACGGCGTCGTACCGCGCGAAACCTCGCGCACGGAACCATCAGGAAGCTGCACTTTAATCATCTGTTCACTCATAAGCGTTATCTCTAAGCATATTTCCTTTGCTTCTCCCGCACCAACTTATCGCCGGCCATCCGCATCCATAGAG
>DATDHL010000470.1:0-4000 GCA_036521575.1 Edaphobacter sp.
CCCATTCATACGATGAGACGGCATGGATAGGGAGCCCGGCTTTGTGAGTTTGGTTTGGGATTCGTCAAGGGGAATATCAGGGATGTCTTCCTGGGGGGCCGTTAGGTCGATGGTGGGCTGGGTGGGTGGGTGGTCGCGCCAAGAACCGATGGGGTAGAGATCGGCGATGAGTTCGGGGGAGAGCTTGGCGGTGATGGCTTCACGGTTAAGCTTCTGCGGGAAGCTGGTAGTGAGGTCCTGAAAGAGGACGAGGCCGACGGTGATGGTGTCGCGGGGTGTCCAGGGGGCGGGTTGATAGCCGAGGAGGCGGAACTCGAGGGGGAGGTGCGCCCGCTGGGCTTCCATGGAGGCGTTGACGCCAGTGGTGTAGAGCTCGAGCCAGCGCATTTGATCGGGGGGGAAGGCGGCGTAGGCGCGGTCTGCGGCCTCGCGGATCTGGAGGGTGCGCTGGATGCGGTCGTGGGGGATCATGCTCTTGCCGAAGACTTCGGCCATGTCGCCGGAGACGAAGCGACGGAGGGTGTCCATCTGCCAGAGGCGGTCCTGTGCGGTGACGTAGCCCTGGGCGATGATGAGGTCGTCGAGCGAGGCGGCACGGATGTGGGGGACGCCGTGGGTGTCGCGCTGGATGGTGACGGGAGCGGAGAGGCCGGGGACGGAGAGGGTGCCGTCGAGTTGTGGGAGGGATTCGTGGAGGGCTCGCTGGGCCCAGTGCCGGGCAGCGAAGAAGGCGATGATGATGCCGACGATTACGAGGGGGATGGAGATAAAAAGAATTCTGAAGAAGATGTGCACGCGCGGGGTCGCGTAGGCAGGCTCGTCGCGGATGACGCGGTGGAGGAGTGGGTCCGTCTGGGGAGGTTCGGGTTCGTAGCGGTTCATAGATCTGATTCTGAGTCTAAATGTTGATGTAAGTGGCTGCCTCTTACGCGTTAGATCCGAACTTTTCATTGCCGGGTTTGGCTTGTGATGCGAGAGTGGACGACAGGGTGAAATCGGTTTTGTTTTACTGGGACTGGAGGCCGGGAACAAAAGATTAGAAAGCTAAGATCTGAAGGAACCAAATAACGGAGGGTTGGCTGATGTCTTCGGTTGAGAATCTGCATTCGCTGGAGACGGTGATTCTACTGCTGCTGGTGATGGTAGCGGTGTTTGCCGTGGTGGCGCATAAGCTGAAGGTGCCGTATCCGATTGTGCTGGTGCTGGCAGGTCTGGGGATCAGCTTTACGCCGCGGATGCCGCACATTCCGTTGGAGCCGAGCCTGGTGTTTTTGATCTTTCTGCCCCCGTTGCTGTTTTCGTCGGCGTGGCAGGCTTCTTGGAGGGACTTCCGACATAACCTGCTGTTGATTGGGCTGCTGGCATTCGGGTTGGTGGGCTTTACGGTCTGGGGGATGGCGGAATTCTCCGACCGGTTCATTACGGCGCTGGATTGGAAGGCTGGATTTCTTCTGGGTGCGGTGGTTTCGACGACGGATGCGATTGCTGCTACGTCGATCGCCAAGCGGATTGGGTTGCCCCGAAGGATCGTTGACATTCTGGAGGGCGAGAGCCTGCTGAACGATGCGACCGGATTGCTCGCGCTCGAGATTGGGCTGAGCATCATTGCACGGGGTGAACTGCCGACGGTGGGCGCAGGATTGGCGCGTCTGGTCTATCTGGTGGTGGGCGGAATCGGGATCGGGATGCTGATTGGAGTGGCAGTCGCGTGGATGGAGCAGTTCATCGACGATGGCCCGGTCGAGATGGTGGTGAGCGTGATTGTTCCATATGCAGCGTATCTGGCAGGGGAGGAGGCCAAGGCGTCGGGGGTGCTGGCAGTGGTGGCGTGCGGGCTTTATCTGAGCCGGAAGAGTGCTACCTTCTTCTCGCCGGCGGTTCGCTTGCAGGTGAGCGGTGCATGGGAGGCGCTGACGTTCGTATTGAATGGTCTGGTGTTTGTGCTGATCGGATTGCAGTTGCCTTATGTGATTGCGGCGATACACGGCAAATATGGCATGGGAACGCTGGTGGAGTATGGAGCGATCTTTAGCGTGATGGTGATTGCGCTGCGGATGATATGGGTGTTTCCGGCGGTGAGGATTGCTGTGTTGCTGCGGCGGTGGATGGGACACGAGGAGAAGGAGCTGGATCGACGCAGCATCTTTGTGATTGGGTGGACAGGGATGCGTGGCGTGCTGGCGCTGGCGGCGGCGATCTCGGTACCGGAGACGGTGAACGGGCAGCCGTTTGGGCCGCGGAATCTGATTTTATTTCTGTCGTTCTGCGTGATTCTGGTAACGCTGGTGTTGCAGGGGCTGACGCTGCCGTCGGTGATTCGCGTGCTTGGGCTGTCCGGGACCGAGGGGGCAGATCCGGAGGAGAAGGAGGCGCGGAGGATTGTTTTTCAGGCAGCGATCCAGTATCTAGAACAGGAGCGAGCGGTGTGCGGCGAGGCACATTCGCACGTCTTTGACGATCTGCTAGATCGATACCACCACAAGCTGGCGAATGTTGCCGAAGGCCAGGATGATAACGGAGAAAACGTCCATATCTACAAGCATCTGCTGGAGGTGGGCGAGGGTGCGGTGCAGGCAGAACGGGAGGCGCTACTGCGGCTTCAGGAGGAGGGCAAGATCAGCGACGATATCGTGCGGACGATTGAGCGGGAGCTGGACCTGGAGGACAGCCGGTATCGTGCGGTGAGGATTTAGACCTGAGCCTCGAGCGGAAGCACTTCATCGGGTTCGTTTGAGGGCTGACCGGTGCTGGGCAATGTGAAGACGATGACCAGGGTGAGGAGGAAGAGGATGGGCAGGACGAAGAGGCTGCCCTCGGGGCCGGTAGCTCCTCCGCTGAGTAATGGCCTGCCGACGGGATGAGTGGCGAGGAGATGGAATCGGAAGGTGGCTCCGCTGTCGGCGACGCCATAGAGGAAGGATTGGGCCCAGTCCCATGTGGTGTGTAAGCCGATGGCCCACCAGAGCGAACCAGTGCGCCAGAGGCTCAGGCAGAAGACCAACGAGGCGAAGGCCGCGCAGATGAGCCCGATGGGGCTTTCGCCCGGGTTAGAACCGTGGACTGCGCCGAAACCGAACGATACGAGGACGGCCGCGCTCCAGAAGCCCAGCGCCCGGCTGTTGTTGGTCTTGAAGATGCTGCGGTATAGTCCGGCGAAGCCGCGGGAGAGGGTGTACTGCAAGTAGCCGCGGAAGAAGTACTCCTCGAAGAGACTGATGGCGAGGAAGCCGGGGATCCAGGCTAGCGCATATAGGAGAACGTCGCTGCCGAAGAGGAGTCGGCCGTCGATGACGAGCAGGCGGGTCTTGACGAGGAGGAGAACAAGTAGCGAGAGGAAGAGGACGCCCCAGACTGCGCCGAGGAGGAAGCGAGAGAGTTTATGGCGGCCGCCGAGGCCATAGACAGAGATGGGACGGCGTTCGATCTTCGACATGATCCAGCTCACGAGGACAGTGACGAGGAAGGCCAAGCCTTCGGAGATCAGCACCGGGATAGGACTGGGTGAGCCTTCAAGAGCATGTGGCGGGATCAGGTGGGTTTTGTGGGCAAGCGTATTGGCAGCGGGGAAGAGAATGCTAAAGAGGGCGACGGCGATAAGCAGGCTCCAGCCGGCGCGTAGGCCATCCTGGCCGAAGAAGATGCGGTGGGTGGTCGAAGGCGGAACGGGCGCTGGCTGCGTGTTGAGGGAGGGAGCTGCGGCGAATTCGTTCAATGGGTTCCTCGGGTGCTGAGAGCTATACGGGATTGAGGATACTGCGGTTCCATCGGGTGCGTCGATGGCGGCCGGTTTGACAGCGGTTGAGGTGTCGATATGCTAGAGATTCGCACCCTGCGGACTCGGGTGCATTTATGGAGGACTGCCGAATTGGAATGCCGCGTCTTTTATCACGATAAATGTTTCGATGGGGCTTGCTCGGCCTCGGTGTTTACGCGGTTTCACCGGGAGTGCGTGAAGACTGCCGACAGCTTCTCGTATCACGGGCTGGTGCATCGCGCTGGT
>DATDHL010000471.1:0-8703 GCA_036521575.1 Edaphobacter sp.
TTGGCGGCGGTGAGGAGGTTGCGGATGCCAGCGATGCCTTCGGGTTGTTTGGCGTATTCGGCTAGCTTGCCGGCGATGGTGTCGCGGGCGCCGATCATGCCGTGGATGATGTCGAGGAGGCCTTCGCGATGGGCGACTTCAAGGATGTCGAGGGCGGCGAGGAGGGCGGCGGCGTGTTCTACCGGGGCGTTTTTCAGGCGGTGTTCGAGGTCGGCCTTGAAGTCTACCGGGGTGGGTTTGAAGGCGATTGGCTTGGCCATTTTCGGTTCCTTGGTTAGTGATCGAGACTGATTTTGAAGGCATACCCCAGGGGCTAAAGCCCCTTTTTGTTGGCCGGGATTCGAGGACCAAGGCTAAAGCCTTGGGTTACCTAGAAGCAAAAGCAACAGCAACAGCAAAAGCAAAAGCAGCAGCAATGGCAATGGCAACAGCAGGTCCCCTTAGGGGATGACAAGCAAGAACTGCAACTACAACGGCAGCTACGACGACAACTGCAGATCCCTGCAGCTACACCTTGGTGGAGGTGATTTGGACTAGTTTGTCGGCGGGGGCTGTGCCGGGGACGTGGTAGTCGGCGCGGGCCCATTTGCGTTCTATTTCGAGGCCGGGTTGCGGGGTGCGGTTGCCGTAGCGGAAGTTTCGGCGCGGCAGCGGGTTGTCGCCTTGTTCGGGGAGGACGGTCATGATGACGGCGGTCTCCTTGTAGGCGGGGGTGTGGGTGTTGCGGTCGGTGAAGCTGCTGGTGAGGCGGTTGACGGGTTCTATGACGGAGTTGATGGGCATGTAGAGCTGTTTGCCCTGAACTCTGTCAGTGACGACGACCTGCACGCGGACGATGCCGTAGGGGCTCATGAGCTGGACGTAGCGGCCAGTGGTGATGCCGCGCTCGGTCGCGAGTTCGGGTGAGATTTCGAGGAAGGTGCTGGGCGTCATGGCCTTGATGCCGGCGGTGCGATCGGTCATGCTGCCTTGCTGGAAGTGTTCGAGGAGACGGCCGTTGTTGAGATGGAGTGGGAAGTTTTCATCGGCTTCGAGACAGGGCGGGATGTATTCGATGGGATAGAAGCGCGCCTTGCCGTCGGGGAAGTTGAACTTCTCGGTGAAGAGGAGGGGAGAGTCTTTGCCGTCGGCTGCGACGGGCCATTGGAGGCTCTTGTAGCCTTCGAGGCGGTTGTAGTTGACGCCGGCGAACATAGGGGTGAGGCGGGCGACTTCGTCCATGATCTCGGAGGGGTGGGCGTAGTTCCAGTGTGCGCCCATGCGGTTGGCGATGAGCTGGATGATCTCCCAGTCGGGCTTGGATTCGCCGAGCGGCTCCATGGCTTTGTAGATTCGCTGGATGCGGCGTTCGGTGCTGGTGAAGGTGCCCTCTTTTTCGAGCGAGGCGGCGGCGGGGAGGACGATGTCGGCGAAGCGGCAGGTCTCGGAGAAGTTGATGTCCTGGACGATGAGGAACTCGCAGTTGGTGAGTGCGTCGCCGACGTCGCCGGCGTTGGCGTCGGAGGTGATGGTGTCCTCGCCCTTGATGTAGAGGCTCTTGAGGGTGCCCTCCTGGATGGCGCGGATCATCTCGTGGTTGTCGAGGCCTTTGGTGGTGGGGAGGGTGACGCCCCAGGCGGCTTCGAACTTGGCGCGGATGTCGGGGTCGTCGACTTTTTGATAGCCGGAGAAGACGTTGGGCATGGAGCCGAAGTCGCTGGCGCCCTGAACGTTGTTGTGGCCGCGGAGTGGGTAGGCTCCGGCGCCGGGGCGCATGTAGTTGCCGGTGACGAGGAGGAGGTTCGAGAGGGCGGTGGCGGTGTCGGAGCCGCCGCAGTGTTGTGTGACGCCCATGGCGAAGAGGATGCAGACGCCGTCGGCTGCGATGATCTCGTGGGCTACGGTGATGAGGGTGGCGGCTGAGATGCTGGTGATGCGCTCGGCGTATTCGAGGGTGAAGGGCTCGAGGGATTTTTTGTACTCGTCGAAGTTGTTGACCCACTGGTGGACGAAGTCCATTTTTGCGAGGCCGCTGTCGATGATGTATTTGGCAATGGCTGAGAACCAGACGGCGTCGGTGGATGGGTTGGGCCGCATGAAGATGTCGGCACGCTCGGCCATCTCGTTTTTGCGGAGGTCGGCTACGATGAGGCGCTGGCCACGATGTTTGTGGGAGCGCTTGACGCGGGTGGCAAGGACGGGGTGGTTCTCGGCGGGGTTGGCGCCGACGATGATGACGAGGCCGGCGCGTTCGATGTCGGAGATGGAGCCGGAGTCGCCGCCGTAGCCTACGGTGCGCTGGAGGCCCATGGTGGCGGGGTTCTGGCAGTAGCGGGCACAGTTATCGACGTTGTTGGTGCCGATGACAGCGCGGGAGAGCTTCTGCATGAGAAAGCTCTCTTCGTTGGTGCACTTGGAGGAGGCGATGAAGGCGAGAGCGTCGGGGCCGTGGTCGGCTTTGATTTGCTTGAACTTCTTCTCGATGATGTCGAGAGCTTCGTCCCAGGTGATCTCGCGGAAGGTTTCTCCGTCGCGGAGGAGGGGCTTGACGAGGCGGTCGGGGGAGTTGATGTGTCCCCAGGCGAACTTGCCTTTGACGCAGGTGGAGATGCCGTTGGCGGGGCCGTGCATGGGCTCGATCTTGAGGACGTGGCGGTCTTTGGTCCAGACGTCGAAGGTGCAGCCTACAGCGCAGTAAGTGCAGACGGTCTTGGTGCGATGGGTGCGCTGCTCGCGCATCGCGGACTCGATTTCGGAGAGGGTGAGGATGGGGCCGTAGCCGATGGGCGGCTCGATGCCTTTGACGACGTCGATCATGTCGTCGAGGACTTTTGGAGGGAGGTTGGTGAGGTAGCCGGCCTGGCCGAGCATGGATTTTTCCATGAGCGCATTGCACGGGCAGACGGTGACGCAGTGGCCGCAGGAGACGCAGGAGGAGCCGTCGATTTTTTCGCCGCCGTCCCAGAGGACGCGAGGGTGAGCGCTCTCCCAGTTGATGGTGAGGGTCTCGTTGACCTGGACGTTCTGGCAGGCTTCGACGCAGCGGCCGCAGAGGATGCACTGGTCGGGGTCGTATCGATAGAAGGGGTTAGAGAGGTCCTGCGAGTAGGGCTTGTGGGTGTAGGGGCGCTGCTGGTGCTTTACGTCGAGATCTTTGGTGGTGTTGTGGATGGTGCAGTTCTGGTTGTTGTTGTCGCAGACGGTGCAGTAGAGCATGTGGTTCTGGAGGATGCGGTCGAAGGCTTCGCGCTGGGCGATGTCGACGGTCTCGCCTGCGGTTTCGATCGTCATGCCAGCGGCGACGGGGGTGGCGCAGGCACGGACGGGCTGTCCGTCTACTTTGACCATGCAGGTGTCGCAGCTTTGGATGGGTCCCATCTGAGGGAGATAGCAAACGTGCGGGACAGGCTTCTGCACGCCGGATTCGGTACGGCGATTGAGGAGATCGATGAGCAATTCACCAGAGTGCGCGGGGACGGTGAGGCCGTCGATGGTGAGCTGCATGTTGGGGGAGTGATCGGCGGGGGTATTCAGTAAGGATTTCATCGCACCCATGCGCTTTCTGATGCAGAGGAGGATAGCAGAGGTTTTGCGAGGTGGGTGTGAATGGGGACTAGGGTTTTGGGCGGTCGAGGATTTGCGCGGCGGCGCGTAGGCCTGAACGCATCGCAGCGTGGACGGTGCCCCAATGTCCGGTGGTGTCTGTGTGTTCGCCAGCGAAGAAGAGGGTGTTGGCTACCGGCTCGGTCATTTGCAGCGGAGCGTCGAGGCCTCCGGCGGCTACGTAGCTGTAGGCTCCGAGGGAATAGGGGTTGGTAGACCAGTTGTGCGTGTGGCAGCTTACGAGCAGGCTTTGCAGGTGCGCGGCTTCGAGGCTGAAGATCTTTGCCAGCGAGGCGCAGGCTTGTTGCGCGAGATCGTCGAGGCTGAGGCTGGCGAGCTTTGCGGAGCGCGGGCCGCCGACCCATCCAGTGATGGTGTTGCTGGGCTCGGGATGCGGTGTCCACCAGACGGGCGGCATCTGGGTGAAGCTGAAGAGGAAGCTGAGGTCTGCGATGGTGGGCGGATGCGTGAGGTGCTTCCAGAAGGGCTTGCGGAAGAGAAGTGTGAAGCGGAGAGCGTTACCCATGCGCAGGCGGGAGGCGGCTTCGAGGATGTTCGCGGGTTTTGGCCTGATGGCTACGCTGCCGCTTTGCAGGACTCCGAGTGGGAGGGTGATGATGGCTCGTTGTACGGTGAAGGTTTGGGAGTCTGTGATGGCTTCGACGCGGCCGGGTTGCCAGCGGATTTCGCGGACTGGTGTGCTGAGGCGAAGTGCGCCTTTGTATTCGGTGATGCGCTGCGCGAGGTAGGCGGGGAGCTGGTCGTAGCCGTTGCGCAGGCGATAGGAGCTGCCGCCCTCGATGGATTCTTCGGCCTTTTGTTGTGCGCCGAGGGAGGCTGTGCTGATCTCGCGATGATCTGCGGCGTTGAAGCCTTCGACGTAGCCGATGGTGGGGTAGCGGTCTTCGATGGGGATGGCTTCGCGGTCGAGATATTCGGCGAAGGTAAGGTCGGGGCCGGTGAAGTTTTCCAGCTTTTCGAGCGGGTCGAAGATGTCGCTGAGTTCGTTGGAGCAGGCGTCGAGGCCTGAGTCTTCGTCGAAGCAGATTTGTGCGCCGCCGCGCTCGTAGGTTTCAAGGTTGGCCTCTTCGATGAGGGCCCATAGCTCGGGGGCGCGACCGTGGATGAACTCCGCGCCTAGCTCGATGGCTTCGCCGCCGATGTGCTCGGTGTGAATGCGACCGCCGATGCGGTCCTGGGCTTCGAGGACGAGGACGGAGACGCCGGATTCGGCGAGGGCGCGGGCCGCGGTGAGGCCGGCCATGCCTGCGCCGATGATCAGGACTTCGGGTTCGGTCATTCAGGCTTAGATGCTTGGGTGTTTGGTGGCGGTGCGTGCGTCTTGCTCCACTCGGCGTAGGCTTCGAGTGCGCGCTGAGGGCCGGTTCCGTACCATGCGTAGCCGTTGCGGCGCTCGAGGGAGAGCTCGCTGACGTCGTCGTGGATGGTCTTATCGCGGTCGCCGAAGATCGGCTTGCCGGTGTCGATGCTGTAGTAGCGGGACCAGATGGGGCCTGCTCCGGGCTTGGCTTCGAGGTGGCGTCCGCCGGTGTTGCGTCCGCCGGTCCAGTCTTCTCCGTAGATGGCTGCGCTCTTGAGCCATGCGGCTGCGGCGTGGATGGATGCGATGACTTGTGGTGATGGGTTGCGAAGATGCATGAGGTAGAGCAGGATGTCGGCGCTCTCTCCTGATGCGAGGGCTACGGGCTCGAAGTTGCGTCCGGCGACGGGAGCCAGTGTGAGGGCGTCGTGCTGCTGCGCCCAGATGGTGGGGTGGCCGTGGATGACGACCTGCGTTGCGAGGATGTTGACTAGGGCTCGGTCGGCGCTGGCTGCGGCCTGTTTGCGGAGGTCGGCGGGGACGAAGGCGTAGTTGCCCGTACCGGTGGAGACGGCTGTCAATACTTCGGCGCCCTGGGTTACGGCGTTGTCGTTGAAGGTGATGGCGTCGTGGTAGCCGCCTTCGAGGGGCCAGACCTGCGGCCATCCTCCGTTGGGGAACTGCGCGGCGAGAAGGTAGCGGATGCCACGGAGGAAGCTGGTGCGGTAGGGGTCGCCTTCGGAGCCGGGTGTTGCGGCGGAGACGAGCACGAGAAAACGGAGCTGGGTGGTGGTGGCATCGTTGTCGAGGGTGCCGACGTAGTTCCAGTGCGGGTCGCGCGGGGTGTCGAAGTCGTCGGGACCGAGGTGTTTGGAGATGTTGTCGGTGGTGTAGGACTGGCCGCGCTGGCGTGGGGTGGTGCTCATGTCGAGGTTCTTGCTCCATCCGCCGGCAGGGGTTTGGAAGCTGACGATGACGTCGGCGGTGCGGCGGGCTTCGGGGGTTGCGTACCACTCTGGGGCGCGGTCGAGCGGCATGCTGCGGGTGCCGAAGCCTTCCTTGGGTATGGTCGGCTCGGGTGCGCCGGGGGTGCGCTCGGCGGCGAGGGCGGCCTGATCGGCGAGTCGCTGCTTCTCGGAGCGCTGGAGGTAGGCGGCCCAGACGGCGCGATCTTTTTTGGGGAGTTGCGCGATGCGCTCGGCGGTGATGGATTCGGCGGGCTTGCTGTTGCCTATGACTGCGGCGTGGAGGGGGACGGCGGCGATGAGGCTTAAGAGGAGCAGGCGTAGGGTCACGATAATTGGACGTACCACTTCGCCGGAAGACGCAGGTTAGGTCGAAGTCAGTGGTGGCTTGCCGAATCGCTGCCGGACGAAGGCCATGGCTTCGTCTGGAGTTTTTACTGTGCCTTCGAGTTGGGCGTCTTCGGCGGCTTCGAGCATGGATTTGAAGCGGGGGCCGGGGCGGTATCCGGCGGCGATGAGTTCGCGTCCAGTGAGGAGGAGTTTTGGCTGGATGGCTTCGGGTGGGGCGGACTCGTAGTGCTGTTTGGCGAAGTTGTATAAGGTGAGGTCGCAGTGGGCGGAGGTGCAGTCGAGGTAGTGGAGGGCGAGGTGCTCGTCGAAGCGGGGGAGGCGGAGGAAGCGCTTGAGGGTGGACTCGCGCATGTGCATGACGTCGGCGAACCGCATGTGGTTTTTGACGAGGGCGACGATCTGGGTGGTGTCCTCGTTGGAGAAGCGGAGGCGGGAGAGGATGGATTCGGCGATGCGAACGCCGACCTCGACGTGGCCGTTGAAGCGGATGCGGTCGTGCGGGT
Source organism: Edaphobacter sp. (assembly GCA_036521575.1). Taxonomy (GTDB): domain Bacteria; phylum Acidobacteriota; class Terriglobia; order Terriglobales; family Acidobacteriaceae; genus Edaphobacter. The sequence continues at coordinate 6,723 of DATDHL010000471.1, forward strand.
CGTTGGGGTCAGGGGCGCGGTAGGTGGCGGGCTTGCCGATGTCGTGAAGGAGTGCTCCCCAGGCGAGCGTGGGTGAGGCGTTAGGCGGGAGCTTTTCGAGCAGGAGCATGGTGTGGACCCAGACGTCGCCTTCGGGGTGGAACTCGGGCGGCTGCTGGACGCCGTGCATGCGTGTGGCTTCGGTGAGGACGTGCCGGAGGAGGCCGGTGGTGTCGAGCAGTTCGAAGGCGCGGCGGGCGTGGCCTTCAGTGAGCATGAGGGTGAGTTCGTCGCGGATGCGTTCGAGGCTGACCTGGTCGATCTGGGCGGCGGCGTTGCGGATGGCTGCGAGTGTACCGGCTTCGATAATGAGGTCGAGACGGGCGGCGAAACGGACGGCTCGGAGCATGCGGAGCTTGTCTTCGGCGAAGCGCAGGGCTGGGTCGCCGATGGCTCGCAGGATTTGGGCGGCGAGATCAACGCGGCCGCCTACGTAGTCGAGCGTGGCTGCGGCGGGGTCGTTGGTCGCTTCGTAGATGGCGGGGTCGAGCAGCATGCCGTTGATGGTGAAGTCGCGGCGGAGGACGTCTTCGCGTGGGTCAGTGGAGAACTGAACGGCGTCGGGGCGGCGGCCGTCGCTGTAGGCCCCGTCGTGGCGGAAGGTGGCGACTTCGGTGGAGACGCCGTTGTCTTCGCAGACGAGGACTACGCCAAAGTGTGCGCCGACCGTGAGGGTCTTCTTGTTGGGGAAGAGACCCAGCACGGCGCTCGGAGGCGCGCTGGTGGCTACGTCGAAGTCGTTGGGTTCGAGGCCAAGAAGGAGATCGCGCACGCAGCCGCCGGCAAAGTAGGCTTGGTGGCCCACGCTGCGCAGCGTTAGCACGATGAATTCAGCAGCTCGATATCGTTGCGAAATATTCGAGGACTTCATGATTCGAAATGGCGCAGTGTCAGTAAGGCTAGATAAATGACGTACAAAAGGACGAAACCCACAGACACTGAGCAAAATAAATAGCCCGTGAAGCGGCTCCACACGCGACTGAACTTTGACTGCGGGAGCATTCCAAGTGTGAAGAATCGATGTTGTACTTCCGGGTGACGAATGAAGTATCGACCCAAGAAAAACGTGATGGCTGCAAATGTGAGTGGCAGTATAGAAGCGATCAAGAGCTGCATTGTGGTTACTCGATTTCGATAGCTTATCTTTGTTGACTATCATAGAAGGATGCACGAACAATCTGGAAACTCCAGAAGCGTGATTCTGGGCATCGAAAGCTCCTGCGACGAGACTGCGGCGGCGGTGGTTCGCGCGGGGAGCGATGCGCTTTCGAATGTGGTTGCGTCGCAGATGGCGTTGCATGCGAACTATGGCGGCGTCGTTCCTGAGCTGGCTTCGCGGGAGCATCTGCGGAATGTTGTGCCTGTGGTGCGGGAGGCGATGGCGCGGGCTGGTGTGGGGTTCGAGGACATCGATGCGGTTGCCGTGACGGAGGGGCCGGGGCTTGCCGGAGCGCTGCTGGTGGGGATTACTTATGCGAAGGCGCTCAGCTTTGGATTGGGCAAGCCGCTGATCGGGGTCAATCATCTGGAGGGGCATATTCATGCTGTGCTGATGGAGGCTCGGGGACGTGCAGAGGCTCCGATGGAGCTGCCGCTGCTTGCGCTGGTGGTGTCGGGTGGGCATACCCATCTGTATCTGGCGCGACAGAGTGGTGAGTCGACGTGGAGCTATCGCAACGTTGGGCGCACGGTGGACGATGCGGCGGGCGAGGCTTACGACAAGGTCGCGAAGCTGCTTGGGTTGGGGTATCCGGGAGGACCTTGGATTGATGCGCTGGCAGTAAGGGGGAATCCGCGGGCTGTGCCGTTTCAGTTCGGGCAGATCAAGCCGCGGGCTCATCGCGAGGGGATTTCGCTGCCGAACAAGAAGGCTCCTGCAGCGACTTCGGGGCCTAGCTTTGATTTTTCGTTCAGCGGCATCAAGACAGCTGTGCTGCGCTAT
>DATDHL010000472.1:0-17540 GCA_036521575.1 Edaphobacter sp.
GTCGAAGATGATCTCTCGCTGCGGCGTCCCGTAGAGCCCGAAGTTGTTGAGGTGCGCATCCCCATCGATGATCACTTCGACTCCTGTTTTGGGACCAGCTGCGAGATCGCCCGCCATCACGCAGGCCGACCCACGCAGGAAGGCAAACGGCGATGCGGCCATGCGGCCCATTCGAAGAGGGACTAAGTGGGATTGCCTCCCCTTATTGCTCGCGATCAGCGTCTTGATGGGATCGCGTCGATCGGCCGGCGGCTCCCATGCAGCAAAGGACTCCCGCGGAACCTTCGTCCGCAATGCCTTTCCCTTGGCGCGGCATTCAGGCCAGGGTGTTACCGCTCTGCGCAGGTCAAACTCCTCGACTTCCATCGTTTGTCTTTTTGCCATGGCAGGATACCTCTCCAAAGTGCAAGACAGAACTCAGCAGGCCCCTTGCGTCCCTAGCTCCAGAGCCGCGGCGCAACACCAACATAATGAACATCAAACCGTACATGATCGGTATGGGGTACTGTCAAATATGCCGGGTCGGTATTGTTCTTTGATTTCGCCCTGCACCAATGGCTGAGTTTCGCGTCCTGCTCATTCTGATCTAGCCTCTTTGTGCAACAAGCTATTTAGATTGAGAGGAGTTTGTGCCACGATGAGAGCAACGAATCTCAACCCGATACTCGAATTCCCCGGGGCATCGAGCCCACAGATATGACGATATTCCGCACAAGTCTGGCGCTGGACCGTACAACTCTGGCATGAATTCGAACCACACTTACGATGGCTACCTTTGGCCTCGGAATGATCGGGTTCTTTCGCACACTGCGCAAACGCGCCGAGACTCCGGAGGCCATTAGACTCATCAGGGTGCGGTCCATGTTGGCGTTGCGCTGGTCGTTCTGTGGATCGTCTCCACGTTTTTAGAGGCGATATCCCACGTGTCGGAGTTTCTGTACCGTCGACATGACGCTTAGTGGCCAGAGTGGAACCTCTTCCATCACTAGTATTCGAAATCATTGATCCGACTGCCTGCTTCCATCCGTTTTTTGCGCGTTGCTTCATGCATGAAGGCTTCTGCTTCGTCATCTGACTTCGGCAACCATAGTGCAGTCAAACCGCATCTATTCGGCTTAACCTCGACCGCATCTGTTCTGTCGACAGAACGGTAATGGTATTTGTTTTCCTCAAATTCTCCCAGGGATTCTCTTCGGGCTCCGCTTCAGGACACGGAAAATTTGTTTCCTCGATGGTCGCTTCGGGAGCGACGCAGTGCTGGCTTTTTCGCAAGGCAGGTCACCAATGCGTTTACCACCATTAAGAGTGTTTGCTGCCCTGGGACTGCTATTGGCCGTGTATTTCTACACTGTCCATTGGGCTAAAGCTCAGTCCCTTGTTCTCGAACAGCTCCCGCAGGGCGGAATTCTTCGTTCTTTAGGCTCCTCTGAGGAGGATACCTATGAGTTCATCGACAACAGCACTCATTTACCCAATGGTCCAGGGGCCAGCGGTTATTCCATCGTCGAACAACGGTCGGTTCCATACGACTCCCTGCGTCTGCTGCCACCAAATTTCGATGACGACGCAGACGATGTCTCACTTTCAACGGGCAACAGACTCCTGTTCAATGGAGCAAGCATGGAGGTAGTACAACGAGCCTATAAACACAGCTCAATCCGAAAGCATTCGAGCTACGGGGATGATCCTTCACTTGAACCCGCTCCCGAGCGTTACCATTGGCGCGGACTGTTTGCACAATCTCTATTTTTCAGCGCGATCGAAAGTAGCTTTCGGATCGCAAGCGACGATCAAATTCGCTATCTCCTTGCGACAAAACCGTTCTGGCATGATTACTTTGCTTCGATGAATCAGTTCAATATGCGTCGCTGGAATGATGGTGACGAGTTTCTCGTGAATTATATCGGTCACCCGATGCAGGGTTCCGTGAGCGCCTACATCGAAATACAAAACGACCCCATCGGACGGCGACAGGAGCTCAGCGCGACAAAATCGTATTGGATGAGCCGCTTCAAAGGGTTTCTGTGGTCAACCGTTTACAGCACCCACTCGGAGATCAGCCCGTTCGGTGAGGCTGGAATCGGCAACGAAGGCGGATGGACCTATCCGATTGCTGACTGCCACCGTCCCTGCCCGACTTTCAAGCCCGGCGTAACCAAATACACGAACAACACGGGATGGGTCGATTTCATTATCACTCCCACTGTTGGCTCGCTGTGGGTACTGGCAGAAGACACGCTTGATCGCTATGTAAGCGACAAGATTCAGGGAGATGACCGATCCCGCATCTTTCCAAAGATTCTTCGTGGCACTCTGAATCCCAGCCGCACCATGGCGAATTTCATACGCTTCAAGAAACCTTGGTACCGCGATTTTCAGGAAGACAGGCTCTCGCAGCACCCCAGCCATGGCATCCATATGCTTCCCTCGGATGAAGATGGAGCGCAGAATCAACGGCTTCAACGATTTTCGTTTGCAGTTCATTACCGCACAGCCCCACTTGGTACCGCGTCTCATGGATGCTTCCTCTGCAACGAGGGACGAGGAGGCGGACTTGAGGCCGACTACGCTATCACTCCATGGATCAGTGCCTCCGTGTCGTTCGACAAACAACAAGGCTCGCTGGAGAAAGCGGCGTCCCCGGATGGATCAACATCGAACGCTGGATTCGGCGTACGGCTAGTCCGTGAACGTCCACACAATACCTTCTCTCTCTCCCTACGGCCCGGTTTCCTCGTCGATCACATTCCAATCCCAGCCTATATAGATACGGTGCATGGAACCTACACTGCCAGCGAACAGTTAAACATCGTTCATCCAGCCGTCACGATCTTATTGGCGAACGATTATAAGCTGAATCGCACAATCGCTCTCCGCTCCTCTTTTGGAACGACTATCGTCCGTTACCGCACCGCTCCCAAGGATCCTCCCTATACAGGTAAGATCCCTTACCTATCATGGTTGTCGCCTGATAGCTATACCAACCGTGCCACATGGATCTGGCAAGGAGGACCTGTATTTCGATTTTGAACAAGCGGACGTCAAGCCGAACGCGATATAGAACTCGGCCTGGGCTTTAACTCCACGGGATCTGCAACGGTAGTCGTCCTCATGCCACGCTTCCCCGCCAACGGAGTATGCCGGGGAGTTACGGCATAGAGAACCGCCTCCATTCTGCTCGATACTCCTAACTTGTCAAAAATGCGGAAGAGATGGTTCTTGATAGTGTGTTCGCTCAACTTCAAAGCCATTGCCAGCTCGTAGTTGCTCAACCCTTCTGCAAGAAGATGGAGTACTTGTTGCTCGCGAACTGTCAGGAGCGATTTACCTTGGACATCAACAACGTTCATGCTTCTTGGGCGCGAAAGAGACGCCACCAGATGTGCCGTAAGATCGTTATTCGCCCAGATCTCGCCTCGTTGGACACAACGAATACTTTTGCACAACAGATCGAAATTCAAATCCTGGGTGCAGAGAATCCCTCGAGCTCCAGCCCGAAATAGAGAAATCGCTTCATCGTAGTCCGGTTGTTGAGTAAGTACGATCGCCTTAGGCGCGGGATTGTAATCCATCAGGGGCTCAAGAAATGAAAGAGCCGTATAGGTTGTGCTGGTTCTTAGGGAGCCGAGAAGCACAACATCCACCGGCTTGTTCAAGGCAACTGGTAATTGCAGAACATCATTAATCGGCTCATAAACCGTAATATCGTCGACGCTTCGAAAAGCACTTCGAAGCAGATCGCTGAGCATAGACGGCATATTAACCATCAAAAGTCGAACACTGGATACGGATGCAACTGTACTGTTCATTCAAACCACCTTAGAGGTAGAGATGACGTTTCGGTTATCTAATTCCAGGAAAGGAGGTTGATTCTTACGATCAATGATGTGGATAGAGGCAGGTATCGCTACATTCTGCAGATTCCTCAAAGGAAGGAACTCGCACAAGAGAATCAGTCGTTGTTATCTTGGATGCTCGAACGCGCCCAACTGCTGCCGCCATTGTTTCGATCTTACGTGAAGAGCGGGTAAATTCGTGCCTCTATTTTTCCACTTCTAAGCCTTAATCACTATATACAACAGTTTGAAATAGTTACGGACAGCTTGCCTCTGCACGGCATAGAGAATAACTACTCTCATCCTCCTACCTGATTCGATTACCAATGACTCATGAGAAGCATTTCTGGGGTACTTTGCTTCATTGCGGCGACCTTTACGCAGTCGTATCTTTACTAGCAAACGAGCGATCTGTTCGGGCTAACCGAAAGCAAAAAAAGGGTGGTTTCCAACCAACAGATCCCTAATGACGAGTAATACCTTTTCTGCTTTGACCAACCTGATTGTTAGAAGGCACCAATTTGGAGGAAATTCCTTTATGACCCCTTCCAACAGAAAGACCTTGATCGAATTGGTAAAGGTTTGTGACATCGGGATTTTGTTTTGCTGTCTCGGTGTCGCCTATGCGGCGGTAAGCAGCCGTGAGATCTGGTCTCTTCTTGAGTCCCTGCAGACCCATCGTCCGATTCAAATCTGCCTCGCGACAGGTGCCTTGGTCTTTACCTGGCATCTCTCTCTAAAAGCAACCGGCTTGTATCACTCCCAACGTCTAAAAAGCCTCTTTCAGGAGGTGTCAGCCGCATCCTCGGGAATCACCATGGCAGCGGCTTCCGCCTTTATCTGGCTGCTGCTGATTCGGTCGTTCTCTGAGCGCAAGATGTTAGAAGCGCTTTTGACCGCCTCACTCTTTGCTCTTCTTACGCTCATCTACATCATAGTTACCCGCGCCGGAAGGCGAGCCGTTACACGCACTCTTCGGCTTCACGGATATAACCTAAGACACACATTGATTGTTGGTACCAACCAGAGGGCATCTCATTTCGCGACAGAACTGCTCAGGCAACCGGAGCGTGGCTATATCCTGCAGGGCTTTGTCGACGATCACTGGTGGTGCGAAGAAACGCGCGAGTTATATGGCGCAAAACTCCTCGGCAACTTCGATACTTTTCCTGAGTTATTGCGAGCGCTGCCTGTGGATGAAGTAGTCGTCGCCCTGCCGATTGCCACGTTTTATCAGCAGGTTGCCTCGATTGTTTTTCTCTGCCAAGAACATGGAATTTTGGTCCGCACAACAGGGACGTTCTTTGATATTGATCAGCCCCATCGAAGAACGCTAACCCAGGGAGCGAATGCCGCAATTACGCTTCATGATGACTCCTGGGATCCTTGGGCATCTCTCCTCAAGCGAGTTGTGGATCTCACTCTTTCGCTCGCTCTTCTCTCCGCGTTATTGCCTGTACTAGCGGTGATTGCCCTGCTAATAAAGATCACTTCGCGTGGACCTGTGTTCTTTATCCAAAAACGACTTGGCCTTGGTAAAAATCCATTCAAGATCCTTAAATTCAGAACGATGGTCGCTAATGCCGAAAGCCAGATCAACCAGGTGCAACACCTCAACGAAACAAGCGGCCCCACTTTCAAGGTAAAGAATGATCCTCGGATCACTCCACTGGGAAAATTCCTGCGCAAGACGAGCCTCGATGAGATCCCCCAACTTCTGAACGTAGTCATGGGTGACATGAGCTTAGTAGGTCCCAGACCACTACCTTTACGTGACTATGAGGGCTTTTCCAAGGACTGGCATCGGCGCCGTTTCAGTGTAAAGCCTGGTATCACCTGCCTTTGGCAGATCATGGGCCGTAGCTCCATCGCCTTTGAAGAATGGATGGCACTGGACATGCGTTACATCGATCAATGGTCTGTCTGGTTGGACTTCAAAATCCTTTTCCAGACTATCCCAGCTGTATTTCGCGGCTCGGGTGCCGTCTAATTTTAAATGTAACTTTTGATAAATGCATCTAACTTAACAGCAAGCAAAACGGAGACAAGGCATATATGGATCGATCGCCACCCAAAGTATCCATCACAAAAAGAGACCACCGGAATGTTCTAGCGGGAATGCATACACAAGCGCATTTAGCTCGCCTCAACGCAACCGAGTACGAGTCTCTCTCTGGTTTGTTACGTGTTCTGCGCAGAAGGTGGAGAAGCGCCGCGCTAGTAGCTGTCGTTATGGTCCTACTTGGAACTGCCGTGTGTCTCTTGATGACGCCGCGGTATTCTGCCACAGCCACGATTGAAGTCAACCGGGAAGATCACGATGAGATGTCCGGCCCGCGGTCGGATAACTCTGCTAGCACAGCCGATGATTTGAAGGCAGAGGTGCAAACTGACACAAGTATTCTCCAGAGCGACGGACTAGCGTTGCGGGTTATTAAGGACCTCAATCTTGCGAAGAAGCGTCCTTTTTCCAGCGCTATTACGCGGGGAGAGGCAGATAAGCCGCTGGACGACACTCCCCGCACTCGGGAGAAAATGGTTAAGCTATTCCGCAAAAACTTAAAGGTTGATTCCCCTCCTGACACTCGCCTGATAAACGTGACCTTCGAAAATCCTGACCCGGTCGTTGCTGCGCTTACTGCGAACAGCTTGGCGAAGACCTTCATCGACGATTACCTGGAACGTCGACACAGGTCAACTTCCCAAGCTTCTTACTGGTTGCAAAAAGAGCTGGATGATCTAAAAAAACAAGTTCACGATTCTGAGCAACGGCTTGCCGACTATGAACGGACGACTGGCTTGGCAGGTGTGCAGGTCAGCGGATCAACGTCTGGGGATGGAACGAGCACGGTCGCCGTCAATTCGCATAACACCGTGCTCGATAGACTATTCACGTTGAACCAGGAGATGACCTCTGCCGAAGCAAACCGAATATCGAGCGAGGCTGTATACCACCTTGTCAAGACACAAAATCCCGAGGTCGTCCTTGGTCTAGGTTCGATGAGTATTGCAAGCGGAAATGGCTCTTCCGCAGGCGCGCTCACTGCGGATGGAATGGATTTATTACGCTCTCTTCGTGCTCAAGAGGCCAGTTTACGAAGAGAGTATGCCAGCTATGCGACAAAGTATGGGGAAAAAAACCCTCGGCTTATGCAACTTCAAGAGCAGATCAATGCAGTCGATGTTCAGATGCAGACTGAGATGAGCAGAATTACGAAACGAGCTGAGAACGCATACCAATATGCAAAGGATAATGAGAACTCGATCAAAGGACAGTTTGAAAAGCAGCAGCATGAGGCCATTTTACTTGCGGATAATACAGTCCAGCTTCAGGTGCTTGCTCAGGAAGCATATTCCAATCGTGCCCTCTATCAAAATTTATTCTCTAAGCTGCAGGAAGCTAGTCTATCTTCCGGGGTGCGTGCTACCCGCATAGACGTTGTCAACGAGGCCAGGCCAGCTGGTACTCCGAGCAGCCCAGACTATCCCAAATACCTCACACTGGTTGCTGGTATTGGCATCTTCCTGGGAATCTCATCCGCATTTGTACGAGAGAGCCTTGATGAATCGATCAGGACACCGTTGGATATCGAAGCCGCTTCTAGCCTTTCTATCCTTGCGTACATACCCGCTAAATCAAAGGTAGAAAGTCTCGAAGGGGGCCCAGCCGGTGAGTGCGCGCTCCTCGCTAATCCCTACTCTCCGTTCTCGGAATCATTTAGGAGTTTGCGCACGTCAATCTTGCACTCAGGCGTGGGGACTCGACTAAAAACACTTCTGATCACCAGCCCCCATGGCGGAGATGGCAAAACCACGGTCGCCTACAATCTGGCAGTCGCCTTTGCTCAGCAAGGTTCCCGAGTTGCTCTTCTCGATGCAGACCTTAGAAATCCCGACCTTCACCGCTTGTTTGGCTGCGATAACTCGCCAGGACTGGGTGATATATCGGCTACCGAAACCCATATAGAAGTCGGAGGCCTAATTCAGCACTCGTCTATAAAGACTCTATATATTCTGCCAGCAGGAAATAGACCAGATCTCCCATCAGAATTCTTTAGCTCAGCGACGTTTGATGCAGTTCTCGAAATGTGTGCTAATCGCTTTGACTACGTTCTGATCGATAGTCCACCCATTTTGCGTGTTACAGACGCCGCCATTATCGCAAAGAAAGTTGACGGAATTATTACCGTATTGCGTTCACAGGCAACGACTAAGTCCATGGTCTCAAGCGTGGCAAAGATCCTTATGCGAACTCACGCACCCGCGCTCGGATTTGTACTTAATGGCGTACAGAACCCCTCTCTGGATGGATTCCACGACTATAGCTATCTAAGAGAGAAAGGAAGGGAAACGCATGCAGAAGTCTAAGTACCTAATTCATCATTTGATTCAGCTTTCCTTTCCTGCCATCTGCATTCTAATGCTCGTGCCACGAAGTGCGGGTGCTCAGGATCTACCCAGTCAGAGAGTCGGGGGTACAAGCACCTTTGACACAAGCCCCGGCCTTTCCGGAAACGACAATGCCCCAGGACGTCAGCGTACTACTTCTCTTTCAGTTGTTCCTGAGGACTTTGCTTCCTTGAAACTTGCTCCCGGTTTTCTTCTCGGAATGCAGGTTTATGACGTCCCTGAACTTACCACGGATCTCCGCGTCGATAGTAACGGAGACATCACCGTACCAATGGTTGGACTACTCCACGTAGCAGGTAAGACAATTACGGAGGTTCAAGCAGAGATTGCCCTTCATCTGCGAACGGGCAAAATAATCAACGACCCTCGCGTCAACCTAAACATTGAACAATACGCTGGGCAAAATATCAGCGTCCTGGGCGAGGTTCACAATCCTGGCCATCTGGAATTACTAGCTCCGCGCAATCTCGGCGATGTGCTGGCTCTGGTGGGTGGAGAAACTCAATACGCCGGCAATGAAATCGAGATTCGCCGACAAGTAAACGGAGCGGCAACCCAGACGCAGATCCACTATGACCAAAGTAAAAACGACGATTTGCTTAAGAATTTTATCGTGAATCCGGGTGACATCATCACGGTTCGACGTGCCGGTATTGTCTATGTCATTGGAGGTGTCAATCGGCCAGGCGGTTACGTGATGCAAGAAGGAGGAACTCTAAATCTATCTCAAGCTATAGCTCTTGCGTACGGAACTTCGATGCAGGCAGCAGTCGGGTCCATTAGGCTTCTCCGTAAAAACCATGATGGATCGGTGCAGGAGATTTCTGTTCCGTATAGAGATATCACTAAGGGCAAAGTTCCTCCAACCGTGCTTCAGGCGGAAGATGTGGTCTACGTTCCAATTAGTAAAGTGAAAACCGTCTTAAGCTCAAGCCTACTTGCTTCCACAGCTGGAGCGGCCCTTATTTTTCGCTAGATTTCCAGCCCAACAAATGTTCGTTGGCTCTGACCCAACTACTTAGTTTTCGTCCTATTCAGACAAATTATGCCATTAGGATTATCCACAGTAAGCTACGTTCAACGAGCCTTTCCATTGCGCTACTGGCTAGTTGTCGTATACGGAATCGGCGTTCCTACTTTCATCAACTTTGATTCGACGAATCGCACACACGAATACGGACTATTCAACCCCTGGTCCATCGCAACAATGTTGTTGACCTTCACCACTGCTTTCCTCTTCATCACCATTACTATCCTGAGCCGGGAAAGAGTAATAACGCGAAAAGTATACTTTTCAGGTTGGATGTGGGGATCTTTGCTCGCTATCTTCCTTCTGTCCTCCATTTGCGAGCCTCAATTCCACACCCAGCCAAATACGCAAACCGACCTATACATCAGCGTTTATCGACTAGCGGAGTGGGTGCTGGCATTTTTATTGCTGCTCTCTCTCTATAGCAGGGAGCCCATCGAAACCAGCCCAAATCTAATGGCATCCTTATTGGGACGTATCTCGTGGGCATATATAGCGATTACCTGGTTGGTCCTGCCCATTGCGCCTCACCTCGCGTATTCGGTCAGTTCTGCAGACCTCACAGGCTCACATGCCCGTCTTGGAGGCATTCTTATCCACCCTGACCTACTGGCGACCCTTGCCGGAATCGCATGTTTTCACGCTCTGCTGCGTCTATCTGGAGCAGTAAGGGTGGTCGCCTTTGCCATCGCATTTGTGACAAACGCCCTAACCTACTCGAGAAGCGGCGAAGCGGTTCTTCTATTCACACTTGCTCTATACGTTGTTTTGTTCGGCCGAGGTGTCATTCGTCTTCTCGGAGGTATCGCGGGGGTCCTAATGCTAGGCACCGCCGTCCTGTATGCCAATCGAATCATCGATTATCTGGGTCGAGGCAATGGACTAAACAATATTGCCACGCTATCCGACCGCACTTACGTGTGGAACAATGCCATTGAAGCGATCAAGCTGCGGCCGTTCTTAGGTTACGGCTTTATGCTCGGCGCTAGAAACGCGATAAAAGAACATTGGAAGTACTCACATTGGGTTCCGCCCCATACACATAATGAATTGCTTCAGGCCTTACTTGCCGGGGGCATCTTGGCAGCAGCACTTGTTTTATGTCTCTTCTTACATGCTCTTTGGTGTGCTCTCCGCCTTTCTCGCGTGGATCCCACATTCATATTTTTTCTCTTTGCATTGGTTCAACTTTCACTCTTCGCCGTACTGGTTCCGCTTCTGACAACTCAGTTTGGAGTGATGGCAGCCGCATTCACAATATCGTTTATTGTCGTCGTCGACCATAAAAACTTATGGGATAGGGTAATGCGAGCAGACCCTACCAACCATCTACACGAAGTTGTCTCAGCTGCGGCATAACTCGCACAAAGTGTTGGTTAGCGGCAAAGAAATAACAGGAGAACGCACGATGTCGAAGGACAATCAAAGACAATTCTCTAGTCTTGAAACGCTGCGTTTCTTTGCCAGCTTGATGATCGTAGCGTTTCACTATACCTACTATATCTTTCGCCGCGACCTCTTTAAAGGCTACCTGGCAGTCGATCTATTTTTTGTTCTTTCTGGATTTGTCATCACGGTGGCCTACCAGAACCGAATTGAAAGTGCTCGCTTATATGGCACCTTCATCAAAAAGCGCATCGCGCGCCTCTATCCTCTCCACATGTTGACGTTATTGCTTTACCTGATCATCGCTCTTGCTGCTGTGCACGGTATGCTCCGCGTGGAGAACTCATCCAAATATAATTTGCATGAGTTCTTCGCCAATCTCACTCTTACTCATGCATGGGGATTTGCGCATGGCTTCTCTTTCAACACCGTGAGTTGGTCAATTAGTGCTGAGTTCGCCGCGTATCTCTTGTTTCCTCTTATTTTATGGCTCATGAATCGCGGGCCCCTCACCGGCATCGTAATTCTCTTCGTTCTTTATTCTTTCGCCATTTTGTTTGCTACCTATTTTGTTCGCATACCGCTCACGCAACTGGCCTGGCAAGTCGGTGCGGCAAGAGCCGTTCCTGGTTTTGCTCTCGGTGTCTGGCTTAGATTATATCTTCCACTCATCTCGTCTAAGCTTTCAAAATCTGCAGCGATCGTGTTTTTCTACTTGTCATTACTATTATTTACGGCCTGCACGCTCTTTTCCTTCAACGACTATCTTGGCATGATTGCAGCATCCTCATTAGTAATGTTCGCTGCGGTGAATGACAATATGGGCCACTCGCGGTTTATTTCGCACCCTCGTCTCAGTCGGGGCGGAGAGCTCACATACAGTCTCTATATGATCCATCCAATAATTGCATCAGTATTTATCTCCGGAATATTTCTCCGCATCTTTGGCACTTCGCGAATAGCGGTCTATGGATCCATCTCTGCCGCTTTCGCAATCGCTTTCATTCTCTCTTTGCTTTGCTATAAGCATTTTGAGCTTCCACTGCAGCGATGGATCCTACAAATGGGTCGGAAGAACAATGCAACTGAGCAATATGTTGCCTCTTCTTCGGAGCTTCCAGCCGGAGACCGTATCTAGTTAGGCACGCTTGAGTTGCCTTACGGATGAACTGCATTCATCGCCGAAATGACCTTTCCATACAGTTGTTCGGCTTCCTCGGCACGAATGTTCCAGGTCATTTTATGTGCAAACTCCCAGCCGGCTACCGACATCTTTGTACGCTCGGCACCTGGAAGGTTGGCGTAACATTCTACGGCCGACGCAACATCTTCTATGACCTTACTGGGACTAGATAAAGAAACCTTGATTCCCGCAGCGTCGGGAACCAGATCTCGTGCACCGTGTAAGTTCAAGGTGATGACTGGCAACCCAAGAGCCATTGATTCCAGCAACTGGCAGGCACATGAATCTCGTAAACTTGTGAATAGCATGGCGTCATGTTTCAGGTAAGCTTCCCTCACGTCGGCCCAGGGAAGCCTCTTACCGGCCCAGATTACCCGCTCCGTGAGCCCCCTGTCGTTGATCATCTTTTGGAGAATCTCGGCCTCTATTCCATCTCCGATAATCGTGAGAGTAGATGGATAGCGCACACGTGCAAGGATATCTAGCGTTAGTGGGAGAGCTTTACGCGGATGCATGGTGCCTACCCACAACAAGCGGAGCGGCTTTGGTGTCTCCACAAAATGACGGGGGCTGGCGGCTAAAAAACTCTCGGGAAGCGCTGCATCAAACTGGAGCTCGGCATCGCATCTTCCCATTGAGTGAATAAGTTCAAGCGTATCTCGATTAGTAGCTAAGATAACGCTCATCTTGCGCATCCACACGCGGTGCAATGGAGAGTACGGAAGCACTTTAGTTAATATGGTTCGGAATCTCTCCGATCTCTTGGCCACACCGAAGTGCCTAAGCATGTTTGGCGGTGCGGTCTGGCCTCCCCCTACTGGTCCAAAGACAACCGGAACACCCACCCGCCAAAGTTGTGACGGTACATGGATACTTCCATAGGTAACATGGTGAACAACATCAAATCGTTCTACTTTCTGCAGCGCTTTGGCAGCTTTAACCGCGCACCATTGCCATAGGGCATAGTGCATTCCGCTGCATTCCTTAAATTTTTTAGTTGGTAAACTTACATAGGTAAATTGAATATTTGGATTTGGATGCTCGCGTCTGTATTCCTCAATCCTATCCCGTCCTTCCACGACAGTAAGTACATTTACATTCATACCACGTTCAGCGAGATGAATCGCCCAGTTCCAGCCGTTTCCGGGTTCTGTGCCCGCGTTCGGCAGGCAAGCATACGCTGAAAGCAAAACTCTCACGACTAGAATCTCCTCTTCTCGCTGCTGGGATTTCTTCTAACAACAGACGCCGATAACCGTATTCACTAACTGAATTCAAAGCGTCGGGAACAGTGACTATGCCTTAGTACGATCTTTGTGCAGCGGCAAATAACCTCTCTGAAAGAGATACATAGCTTCAAGTTTTAGCAGAAAGACATATTTCAGCAGCTTCATTTGCCATTCCGGCTGCGGCGGAAGAATTCTCGCAACAACCCTTTTATTCTCCGGCACGAATTTAGCCATACTGCCCACGGATTTGCTTTCCGGATGAAGGCGAAAAGCTGAGAGGGGTTTCCGCAAATGAACGAACCGTTTCGCCGGATATGTCTTAGCAAATCGCAAAAATAAGTCATAGTCCATGACGTACTTCAGTTCTCGATCCAAGCCACCGACAGCTTCGTAGGCCCTCCGATCCCAAAACGCAGACGGCTGCGGAATCATAAGGTAGCTATAGGCCATTACTTTGAAATCGCAGCTTACTTTCTTCTTTAAAATTTTGGCTCCGTTCTGACGGACAACATAGTAGTCTCCATAAACAAACAGTGCTTCCTTATTTTCTTGGAACGTCTGGGCAACTAAATGTAACGTGCCTGGCTCATAGTAGTCGTCTGAGTTTAGCCATGCGATGATGTCGCCACTCGCCCGCTGAAATCCTTCCATAATCGCAGAAGTCTGCCCGTCGTCTTTATGACTGCGCCAATATGCGAGATCCTTTTCGTATCGCCGAATAATCTCCACGGATGTGTCGTTCGATCCTCCATCGATAATCATGTACTCAAGATTTGGATAATTCTGACTCAATACGCTTTGAATCGTCTGTTCGAGATACTCCCCCTGATTGAAACTTGGGGTGACAATCGTGATTCGCGGCAACGCCATAAAATTTATTCCCTTTTAATTTCGTTCGCTCGATACAATTCTTTCTCAGGTCACGATGGAAATCACAACATCGGCATCTCTATCTTTGAATCGTGAATCTGTTTTAGTCCACTCAGTTTTACGGTCAATGAGCTGACGAGAATTACTTGAAAGATGATCTGCGTCACAATGGAGCCGATGATAACCCCACTCAGTCCAAACCACTTCACAAAAGGCACTGCAAAGATGAGTGAGAAAACCGTCATAACGCAGTATGACCAAAAGATCGGAGCGGTGAATTCAAGCGCCTGAAGCGATGCTCTGAGTGGTCCACCAAAAAACGCTAACAAGTAAAGGATTCCGTAGAGCCTTAAAAGATGGCCATATTCCAAATACTTTGATCCGTATGCCAGTTGCAACCAGAAATTCGGAGCTACACTGATGACCAGAATAAACAACGCGGTAATCATTCCCCACACACCTACGATTCTCATAATGTATTTCTCGGCTGCAGGAAGGCCATTGTTATGGAGCGTCCGAGCTGTCTCAGCCGGCACCACATTCTCAAGACCGAGAAACCAGATATGGGCGACTCCAACAATATTCTGAGCAGAACGAAGAGCGCCGGCTGCTACCGCGCCGAAGTAGATTGGGGCCGCCATCAAAAAGAGATAACTGGATGTCCACTCCATCATTCCCGAAGGGATAAGCCATCGGGAGAATTTCCAATGCTGCGAGACTACAGAGCGGACCGTACTACCGTCATATGAAACGTTTTCAAGCCACAAAATACCGGCAACGATGCCGAACATCGACGTAAAGGCAATGACCCACAATGCGCGAGCACTCGATAAATGACCGGCCTTGGCAAGCCAAGCGATGACCAGGAGTTGCGGAACATAGCTCATCGCATCATTAAGAAATGCTCGACGGCGTTGCTTCGTAGCGAACAAGTAGCGACGAAAAAAATCTTGGCTAAGATAGGCAAGAACTGCAGTCGATAAAGCCCAGCGAAGTTGATTCAGGTCTGGACGGTTAAAATAGGACGCCACTGCATAGACCGCTAAATTAATACTGGCCATACCCAACAACGCAAAACATACTTCCTGTATTACAACCGCTCCAAAATAATGCGCCCTGTCTTCATCCCTTGTTTTCGGGCCGATACTCATCATAGGTGCGACGATAAGCGCATTCTGGATGCTATTCACAAACAGCAGCGCCAGCCACGACAGAGCGAACACACCATATTGCGTTACCCCGAGCGCTCGCGCGATTACGATATTCGTCAGAAAATTTGTAGCGCTTACTACTGCCTGATCAGCGAGGGCCCATATCTCTCTGCCGCCCAATAAACTTTGAAATCGTGACCGCCATTGCTTAGTCAGATGCGCCCCCGTGTGGGATATCAAGATTCAATTGCTTGACAATTTCCCTTTGAGGATCCGTTGGTATCGGAACACGTCCGGTAATTAATTGCCACGCGAAAAGAAGCACGAAGCGTGGATTGTTTTTAAGATAACGTCGAGCCAATCTTCGTGGCTCAGTGATAAACCGGAATATCCATTCCAGCCCGAAATTCATCATCCATCGGGGCGCCTGTTTTTTACTACCGGCAATGAAGTCAAATGCAGCGCCCACTCCGAACATTACCCCTGGGACTCGCTCACGATGTTCAGTCATCCACCTTTCCTGCTTCGGACAGCCAAGTCCGACAAAGAGGATACGAGCCCCGGAATCAATAATTTCTCTAACCACTTCCTCATCTTCTTTAACTGTCAATTGACGAAACGGGGGGGACATCGCAAATGGAATCTGCAGTGCTGGATAGTCCCGCCTCACAACCTTCAACAGCGCCTCTAAAACCTCCGGAGATCCACCGTAAAAGCCAACGGCCACTTCTTTTTCTTCAGCGCGCTTCAACATGGCAAGTGTGCAGTCAGGACCATAAACACGGGATGCCTCAGGTCGCCCTAACAATTTAAGAGCCCACACCAACGGCACGCCATCTGGGCTAACAATGTCAGCAGAATTTAAGCAAGTGCGATAAGCCGGATCGTCGACCGCCTCCATCACTACATGTACATTCGCGAACACTAATATCCGCGAGTCATGCATCTCCGCCCATTTGAGGCTCTGCTCTACTACGAATCCATAGTCATTTGCCGCAATGTTGGCTCCAAGAATAGTCATCGCCCGTCATGTCTCCAAAATTAAACTACAAAGAGAAGCAAGCGCACACGGTTAGAATTCTGGCGTGGCGGTTAGCAGATGGCGAGGAACGCTCGCACCTCGAATGTTAGCCTCCGCAGGGTATCACTCACTAGGGAGCTAATTTCCTAGCACCTTCTTCTCTCCCGCTTCCCATTTGGAGTTCTATGAAATAAGATGCAGTTTTCCATCTGAGCGTTCTCCTCAGACGTGAACTAATGATTTGTAGTCAGAACACGAATCCCAGAACTTATAACCAATTTCGAGAAGGGGAGATCTCCGCTACGCCATTCTTATCAGAGTCTTCCACGGGGACTGCGCGATCTGAATCGGTCCTCCCTTGAAAAACCTGGTCCATGCGTCGGTAAGTCTCTTCCATTCGGAACATCTCAATAAAATGTCGTCGGCTCTGGCGTCCCATTTCAAGCCTTAGGCTTTCATCGGCCATCACACGTTCCAAAGCGCGGGCCAGATCCACCTCATCACCCGGCGTAAAGAGCAGCCCCGTTTTCTGGTCAATAATCTGTTCAGGTATTCCGCCACACCGGCTACCAACAACCAGAGTTCCCGCGGCCATGGACTCCATCACGACGCAGCCAAACGGCTCCGGCTGGACCGAAGGCACAACAGTCACATCAAAACCAGCGTAGAGCGGCCTCGGGTCCTCAACATCCCCTGTAAAGACCACGAACTTATCCAGGCGCAACTCATGAATAAGCGCACGCAAACGGACTAAGTGATCTTCGTTTCCCGGCGCCACACTCCCGACGATCACATACCTGACGTTTGGAAATTTATCTCTCAGCAGAGCACCTGCCTTGATCAAAACCTCTTGCCCTTTCCGTACCCACTTGATTCTTCCAACAACGCCAACTAAAAGGTAAGAGCCGCCAATACTAGATCGGAACCGCGCCACCTCTGCATCATTGATCGTCAGCGCCTCCTCTCCAAGACCGTCATAAACAATACTGCAGTGAGGTTGAAGCCCAGCGGCAAATTGGTTCTGCACCGTTCGAGAGATCGTGATCACCTTGGTTGAGAGTAGGCACATATAGTACTGATATATCTTCCACATCGAAGGAAACTCAGAAAGAAATTCCCGAATGTGCCACATGTGTCTTCGTCCCGTAAGTTTAGCGGCTAGTGCAGGTGAAGGAAGCACTCCACTGTTTGTGTGAACGAGATCCACTTTGAGTCGAAGGATCAATCGTGCTAACCACACAGTTGACAGTGGATACCTGCACAACAGCATGAGCTTGCCTGCGAACGAAGCGTATTGAGTCCTCTCAATGATGGCTAGGTTTTTGTGAATGTGGACCTTAATCCCTTTTTCTTCCAACAAGCCCACCAGGGGCCCGGTGCACGGTACAACCACGTGCACATCATGCCCATCCTTAGCGAACAAC
>DATDHL010000473.1:0-5887 GCA_036521575.1 Edaphobacter sp.
CAAAAACAAATCCGCGAGATCGCCGCCGATGCACACGGCAAAGTCTCGGTAGCCTGCTCGCTGCCCGGATCATCGCTCAACTGCGACCTGAATCCGCACGCTCACCCGCCTATGCAATCCGTCTTCAAACTGCCGCTGGCCGTCACCGTTCTGCATCAAGTCGAGCAAGGCACTCTGAGCTTAGACCAGCCCATACGTTTTCTTCCTTCAGACCGCTTCGTTCCCCACGCCTACAGTCCTTTGCAGGACAAATACCCGGAAGCAAACGTCGACATACCCTTGCGCGAGCTCCTGCGATTGACCGTCTCCCTCAGCGACAACGCCGCAGCCGACATCCTGCTCCGCCTTGTAGGTGGCCCCGAACCGGTAAGTGCCTACATTGCCTCCATTGGAGTCACCGGCTTTCATCTACTGGACGGAGAACACGCGCTGCATCGAGAAGTAGCTGCCCAATACCGTAACTGGTTCGAACCAGCGGGAGCAGTCCAGCTTCTCCGCCGAATCAGCGACAACTCACCGCTTACCCCGAAGAACACGGCTCTGCTTCTCGACTGGATGCTTCCCTCGGGACGAACCAAGCGACTGGAAGCCGACCTTCCGGAGGGAACCCGCGTAGCCCATAAGTCTGGCACATCCGACGTAGACAATGGCCTAGCCCACGCAACAAACGACATCGGACTGATAACTCTGCCAGATGGTCGCCAGCTCGCCATCGCCGTCTTCGTGACCGACTCCACCGCAGACCAGGAGACCCGGGAAAAGGTGATCGCCCGTATAGGCAGAGCCGCCTATGATGCCGCTCTACAAACACACTAACCCGTTATTCCTGATTCAAATCAGAAGACGGGTACCCACACCAGACACCAAACCGTATACTCAGACCCGCATGGCAAAGCCCCCCATTCGCGTTCTCGTAGCCAAGCCCGGCCTCGACGGTCACGACCGTGGCGCTAAAATCATCGCCCGAGCCCTCCGCGATGCAGGCATGGAGGTCATCTACACCGGCCTCCGCCAAACCCCCGAGATGATCGTCAGCGCCGCCATCCAGGAGGACGTCGATTGCATCGGCCTCTCCATCCTCTCCGGCGCCCACAACGTCATCGTCCCCCGCATCGCTGCCCTGCTCCGCGAACAGAAGGCCGACGACATCCTCCTCGTCCTCGGCGGCACTATCCCCGACGAAGACGCCCCCGCCTTAAAAGCAAACGGCGTCGCCGCCATCTTCGGGCCTGGAACGCCGCTTGAAACCACCATCAACTTCATCCGCGAGAACGTAAAGCCTCGCGGCCTGCTTGCTATCTAACGCTTACCAGGGCAGTGTCTCGCCCAAGTGAACATAGCCGCCCGTCGGTCCATCTGCTCCAAGAGTAGCCAGTGCTACCTCGGTCTTCGCACCGTCTTCGATCTCCATCGGCGCGGCCTCCGAGCCCATATCCGTCTTCACCCAACCCGGATGAGCCGAGTTCACTTTAATCTTCGTGCCCTTCAGCTCATGCGCCAGATGAACCGTAAATGCATTCAACGCAGTCTTCGAAGCGTTATATGCAAACATCTTCGCCTCATAGATCGGCGACCCGTCAGTAGCATGCAAAGTAAGCGACCCCAGAATGCTCGATACATTCACGATCCGCCCTGCGTCGCTCTTCTTCAACAGCGGCAGCATCGCCTGCGTCACCGCAACGACGGCAAAGAAGTTCGTATCGAACGTCTTCCGCAGCTTCTCATCCGAGGTTGTGCTCGTAGTGTTTCCGCCAATCGGATCGAAGGCAACGCCAGCATTGTTCACCAGGATGTCGAGAACCCCGAACTCCTTCTCGATCTTCTCCGCAACAGCCTTGATGTCTTCAGGATTCACCACATCAAGCTTTACCGCCCGAGCATCGATGCCCTCGCTCTGCAACTGAGCCGCAGCCGCCTCGCCCTTGGCCAGATCGCGCGCTCCCAGCAGCACCGTAATGCCCTGCTCTCCCAACTGCCGCGCCGTCTCCAAACCAATACCCTTATTTGCGCCACTGATCAGCGCAACCTTCTTCGCACCAGCACTCATTGATCTATCCTCGTCTGCCACGATATGGCGATAGCTATCAGATGAGATGCTCGGCAAAACGGTCCGCATATTTCTTGGGAAGCGTCCGTCGCTTCATATCCTTGCCCACAACAATATGCACCGTCTCGCCCTCGCACAGCAGCAGATGATCCGCTGCCCTGACAATCCTGTAACCAAACCGGATCACAGCCCCACGAGCCGCCAGCAGCCGGGTCTGTATAACCAGCTCATCGTCATACAGAGCCGGAGCCTTGAACCGCGCCGACACATCCGCCACGGCAATCCCGCACCCCTCATCACGCTCCATCGACTTGTAATCCAGCCCAAGCTGCCGGATATACTCCACCCGCCCCACCTCAAACCAGACCAGGTAATTCGCGTGATACACCACGCCCATCTGGTCCGTTTCGGCATACCGCACCCGCACCCTCGTCTCAGCCACAAAGGGCTTCGTAACCATAGCTTTACTCATCCAGACAGTCTACCGAATCTGTGGTCTCAATCAGTTACTTGAATCGGCGTCATCGGTGTAGATCGGTGTTAAGCCTTCCCCCAAACCGGCTTCCGCTTCTCGAGAAACGCCGTCACCCCTTCGCGAAAATCATGCATCATCTTCGCCTCCGAGTTCGCCGCCAGCGAGTGAGCGATCGCCGCATCCAGCCACACCTGATTCTGCGCCGCCAGCAGCTTTTTCGTCGCTGCCATCGACTGCGGACTGTTCCCCTTCAGACATCTCGCCAGCGCATATACCCGCGCCGACAACTGACCATCCGCAATCACCTCATTCACCAGCCCCAGCTCTAACGCCTCCTCCGATTGGAACAACCGGCCCGTCAGCAGGAGCCCTCGAGCCCGTTTGTCTCCAATCTGCAGCGTCAAAAACGCCGACACCAGCGCCGGCACAAACCCGATCTTCACTTCGGTAAATCCAAACTTCACTCCCGGAGCAGCCAACGTAAAGTCGCAGATCGCCGCCAGTCCCGTCCCTCCGGCAATCGCCGCGCCATGCACCATCGCGATCGTCGGCTTCGGCAACTCATACAGCGTGCGAAACAGCCGTGCCGTCCTCTCCGCATCCGCCACATGCTCTGCCTGTGATTTATCCGCCATCCCCTGCAGATGCACCATATCTAGCCCTGCGCAGAACGCCTGGCCCGCACCCGCAAGCACCACCACGTGAGCATGCCCCACCGCAGCCTTTTCGAGCGCCACAATCAGCTCATCCTGCATCTCCGGCGTCATCGCATTCCTGCGATCCGGACGATTCAGCATGATCGTTTTAATCCCATCTTCTTCCGTAACCAGAATCGTCTTGTAGCTCATTTGGCCCCTTCACTCCCGTGCAGAATCCTACTGCACTTTGGCTCCATACTTCCGCGAAATCTCCGCACTAGCCGACAACAACCCGTCCAGCGGGCTCAAAGGAGGCAGCTCCGCGCCCAACGCCCTCAACTCCTCCAACACCACCTCCGTCGCAAGGTTGCCCACCAATACATCCTGAGCAAACGGACATCCACCCAACCCTCCCATCGCCGCATCGAACCGCCTGCATCCCGCACTATACGCTGCTCGCACCAACTCCCGCGCGCCCTCATATCGAGCATGTAGATGCACCCCAATCTCAATGCCATCATGCACCGCCATCACATCCGACACCACATCGGCCACAAGCTTCGGCGTCGCCACCCCTACGGTATCCGCCAGCGAGATCTGCGTCACACCTGAGTCCACCAGCAGATCGCAGGCATCCACCACCTCATCGATGCTCCATGCATCCCCATAAGGATTTCCAAACGCCATCGAAATATAAGCCACCACATCCAACCCGGCCTTATACGCCAGCGTCCCCACCTGCTCCAGCGCCTCCAGCGACTCCTCCGGCGTCTGATTCTGATTCCGCTGCAAGAACCCCGGCGAGATCGAATACGGAAACCCCAGCGTCTGCACACTCCCAGTCTTGATCGCCCGCTCCGCCCCCTTGGCATTCACAACGATGCCGATAATCTCGACGCCCTCCGGAGCATCCAGATACTCCAGCACTTTCTCTGAGTCCGCCATCTGCGGCACCGCCGCCGCCGAAACAAAGCTCACCGCATCAATATGCCTGAACCCAGCCGCAATCAAAACCCGCAGATAGTCCGCCTTCACCTCCGCCGGCATATGTACCGGCAGCCCTTGCCAAGCATCCCGCGGACACTCAATAATTTTTATTTCATTACTCACTTCTACCTCGGGTTGACTTTCGTAGCTGAGACCATCTCCTCAGGTCTTCTCTTGCACTAATTCCAAATGCGATGACCGAAATAACTCCAACTAAAGTAGTGAAATTGACCCAATCAGGTTGTCGAGGATTCCATAGTTCTACAGGGGATTTCAACGACATTAGATTCGACAGTTCCCTGTTTAGCAGATGATTCGGTTTTAGTGTTTCGAATTCCTAAGCAATTATTTTGATTCGATCTCCAGTGATGAATAATCAAAACCGCAATAATCGAAAAAATAAACCAGACAATGGTCTTGCGTGAAATCACGTCTGCAAAACCCCCGGATTAAACTTCGGAACCTCAGGATTCAAACTAGCCGCCTCCAGCGCAGTCATCAGTACCTTTCTTGTCTCCACCGGATCAATAATCGCATCAATCCAAAGCCTGGCCGCTCCATATCGAGGATCAGCCTGCGAATCATACGTCGCCTTGATCTCGTCATAAATCCCCTTGCGCTCTTCCTCCGAGATCGTCTTCGCCCCGCGCTCTAGCTGCTTCACCCTCACCTCAACCAGCGTATTCGCAGCCGAAGCCCCACTCATCACCGCATACCGAGCCGTCGGCCACGCAAACAAAAAACGCGGATCATAAGCCTTCCCGCACATCGCGTAATGCCCCGCACCAAAGCTCCCGCCCACAATCACCGTGATCTTCGGCACGACGCTCGTGCTCACCGCGGACACCATCTTCGCCCCTGCGCGAATAATCCCACTCCACTCCGCATCCTTCCCCACCATGAACCCATTCACATCATGCAAAAAGATCAGCGGTACCAGACTCTGATTGCAATCCATAATGAACCGCGCCGCCTTCTGCGCACTCTCCGTATAGATCACCCCGCCAAACTCCGTCCGCTTGCTCCCATCAAGAGCCGTCTGCGCCTGATGCACCTTCTGGTTCGCGACAATCCCCACGGCCCGCCCACCAATCCGCGCATACCCACAAAGCACCGTACGCCCAAAATCAGCCTTATACTCATCAAACTCGCTGCGATCGACAATCCGAGCAATCACCTCACGCATGTCATACACATTCGTAGCCGCCTTAGCCGGAGCAGGATCAATCAACCCATACAAATCCTCCGCTGCAAACTTAGGAGCATCCGCCTTCTCATCAAACGCCACCCGCGAGAACACCTCACGGTCCTCTCTCCCCTCTTCCCTCTTCCCTCTTCCCTGTCTTTGCCCAAGCTTGCCCATCAGAGAACGTAACCGTGCAAGGCACAAATAGTCATTCGGCTCCTTAAAATCCACCGTCCCCGAAATCTCCGAGTGCATCGAAGCCCCACCCAGTTCCTCCGCTCCCGTCTTCTGCCCAATCGCCGCCTGCACCAGCGAAGGCCCCGCCAGAAACAACCCCGAGCCCTCCGTCATCAGCACCGTATCCGTCATCACCGGCAGATACGCGCCACCCGCGACGCACATCCCCATAATCGCCGTAATCTGCGGAATCCCCAGCGAGCTCATTACCGCGTTATTCCGAAACACCCTGCCAAAATCATCTGTATCCGGAAACACATCCTCCTGCAGCGGCAGAAACACCCCGGCCGAATCCACCAGATACAGCGTAGGAATCC
>DATDHL010000474.1:0-3501 GCA_036521575.1 Edaphobacter sp.
TGTCGAAGTAAAGGCCGAAGGCCTCGCCCTCCAGACCGAGGACAGTTCCTTCAAACAGACCATTGACCAGCAGACGGTCACGGAGATGCCGCTCAATGGCCGCCAGATGACCGGCCTCATCGCCCTCTCCGGTGGCTCCACGTCAGCTCCCGCCGGCGACTTTACCGGCAGCAAATACTCCTACCAGACCATCTCCGTCTCGATTGCCGGAGGCATGGGCAACACCACCATGTGGCGGCTCGACGGCGGCGACAACAACGACTACATGGCCAACGGTAACCTTCCGTTCCCCTTTCCGGATGCCGTCAGCCAGTTCAGTGTCGAATCCACAGCGCTCAGCTCACAGAACGGCATGCACACCGGCGGCCTCGTAAACGTAGTCACCCGCTCGGGAACGAACGCCTATCATGGGTCCGCCTTCTGGTTCATCCGCAACAACTACATCAACGCCACCAACTTCTTCTCCGCGACAAAAGACACGTTGCACCAGAACCAGTTCGGCGGCACCTTCGGAGGCCCCATCCTCCACGACAAGCTTTTCGCCTTCGCTGGCTATCAGCGCACCGTGTCGAAGCAGTCGCAGGCTGCAGTGCAGGCCTTTGTCCCGACTGCCGCAAACCTTGTAGGTGATTTTTCAGTGACAGATGGTCCGGGTTGTACAGCCAACAAAACGACCATTCAGCTTTCTGACCCACTCACCGGTGCAAAACTGGTGGGCAATAAATATCCAAGCCCGCCGAAATACAATGCTCAAGCACTGAATCTGCTGAACTACCTCCCCAAAATTGACCCAAGCATAGACACCAACAATTGCGGCCTCGTTAAGTATGCTATTCCGTTGCAGAACTTCGACAACCAGTTCGTCACTCGCGTCGACTACACCATCAACGCGAAGAACAACCTCTACGCCCGATACTTCCTCGACGACTACGACCTCCCGGCCTTCTTTGATCCAAAGAACATCCTCGTCACAACGCAGTCCGGCAACTCGCAACGCGTGCAGACCTTCACCCTCGCTCACGCATTCACCATCAGCAGCAGAACAGTGAATACCGCGCACATCTCGATCATGCGCCGCCGCAACAACCGCGGGTACGCCGACAAAGACATCAATGCCGCGACGCTCGGCGTCAATCTCTATCAGGCCGTGCCCAACGGGCTGCAGATGACGATTACCAACAAGTACAACATAGGCGGCGGCACCAACTCCGTCTCCCATTTCAACGACAACACCCTCGCCTTCAGCAACGACGTCACCATGCTGCGCGGCCGCCACCAGATCGTCTTTGGTGGAGAGTGGATTCAGAATCAGCTCAATATCTCCAACCAGTTCCAATCCAACGGCACCTTCACCTTCGACGGCCGCTACAGCCTCAATGGACCGAACGGCGGAGGCGCCGGCGGCGATCCCAACCTCGACCTGCTCATGGGGGCCATGAGCGCCTTCCAGCAAAGCAAGCAGCAGCAGAACGCACTCCGCGCGCCCATTCCAAGCCTCTACATTCAGGACACCTTCCACGCCAACAAGCAACTTACCCTCGTCGCAGGCCTGCGCTGGGCCCCTGAATTCATCCCCGTGGACTACTTCAACCGCGGAACCACCTTCAGCATGTCCGCATTTCTGGCCAACCAGGTCAGCACAATCTTTCCCACTGCTCCTGCCGGAACCTTCTTCTATGGAGATCCCGGCGTTCCCCGCCAGTTCACCAAGAACTCACCCTGGCAGTTCTCTCCAAACTTCGGCCTCTCCTTCGATCCCTTCGGCGACGGCAAAACCGTCCTCCGCTGTGGCGTAGAGCTGGCCTATGACATGGTCAACTTCTTCACTGGCCAGCGCACCCAGCAGAACCCGCCCTTTGCCACCAACATCAGCCAGACGCAGACCTCTACCTCTGGTCCGATGAGCTTCTCCAGCCCCTGGTCAAACGGTGGAATCACATCGAATCCTTTCCCATTGCCATTCAAACCGAGCGCATCTCAGGCGCAGTTCTTCGCTCAATCCCAGTACATCGTGCTGCCGCCGCAGTTCCATCCGTCCTACACCATTCAATGGACAGGCAGCGTTCAGCGCCAATTTGCACGTGACTGGCAGTTCCAGGCCCAGTACATCGGCAGCCACACCGTCCACGCTCCCATGGGGACCCCCCTCAGCCCGGCCGTCTTCGTCCCCGGAGTCTGGGGTACAGGAGGCACTGGCTGTGCAGGCGTCGTGACCACGGGTCCCGCCGGAAAGCCCGCTGGCGCAGCCGGATCGCCGTGCTCTACGACAGCCAATCAGTCCCAGCGCTTCTATCTCACCACGCAGAATCCAGCCCAGGGCAACCAGTACCTCGGTGGAGGCGGAGGCTCAGTCCTCGTCAACTCCGTCGGCATGGCCAACTACAACGGCCTGATCACTACCGTCCAGCATCGTCTCTCGTCGGACTTCAGCCTCCTGGCCAATTACACATGGTCCAAGTGCCTCAACGTCGCAGATGCGCAAGGCGATCTCGCTGGAACAGCCGTCCAGAACCCCTACAACCCAGGATTGGACTACGGACCCTGCGGATCTGACTTCCGCAATGTCTTCAACGTCGTCTTTATCGCCAAGAGCAAGTTCCAACTCTCCCGAGTCGCTGCGATGTTCCTCAACAATTGGGAGATCGCTCCACTCCTTCACATCGTGAGCGGCGCTCCCTTCACCGTTACAGCTGGGCAGGATAACTCCTTTACTGCGGTGGGCAACGATCGCCCGAACCAGGTCGGCGGCGTTCCTGTCTATCTCAACCAACCCATCCGATCCGGGACCGGCGCGTCGAACCGGGGATACCTGAACACGGCAGCATTCGCTCAGGTCACCGCTGGGTGTCCTACACCCATTTCACCGACAACATGCCCCGGCTATGGAACCTACGGAAACATCCGCAAAAACACCTATCGCGGTCTCACAGCCTATCAGTTCGATGCTCAGGTCTCCCGAACCTTCCCCATCCACGAAAGCCTGTCCACAACGCTCCGCCTCGAAGCCTTCAACGTGCTGAACCACCCCAATTTCAACATTCCCACCGGAGGTACGACCGGAACGCTCGGTGGAACAACCGGTGGCGCCGGAGTCCTAACTTCTGGAACATTTGGCCAGGTCTCATCCACCTCCAATCAGGCCAGAATCTTCCAGGGATCGATCAAGATCACCTTCTAACCCACATCATTACAACAACAATGGCTGTCCCGAAATACTCGGGGCAGCCATTCTTTTTTCACCCGAAAGGCGACATCCGCAACCCTGTTAATCCCCCGTGTCCCACCAGAATTCTTCCCCCAATGAAACCGGTTTCTATTTGACATCCGTGAAATTGAAACCATATAGTCCTCCACACTCCGGTACGACCAATTTTTGCGATGCGAATCTTGAGGCCGGAAAAACCGTCACTTTTCTCCGAGGGGCTTTGCTATGCGGTTATTAAAATCAGTTGGACTATTCAATACGGGAGTATCCCGTCTTGCAGTCTGCGTCATGTTCTT
>DATDHL010000475.1:0-7014 GCA_036521575.1 Edaphobacter sp.
CCGTCGATCCAGAGGCGGCCGGATTTTTCTGCGAGCATCTTTGCGGGGAGAGCGAGGGAGAGGAAGGCGGCTAGCGGGGTGGCTCCCATGGCGGCGAGGTCGCTGAGACCGCGGGCGAGGCAGCGGTGACCGACGGACTCGGGTGGATGGAGGGCGCGGCGAAAGTGGCGGTCTTCCAGGGTGAGGTCGGTGGTGACGAGGATCTCGTAACCACGGGGAGGGCGGAGGATGGCGCAGTCGTCACCTATGCCTAGGGTTACGAATTTGTTGCGCATGGAGAGGGACGCGCGCCGGATTTGTTCAATCAGGGCTAGCTCTCCTATCGGTTTGTGCGGCGATTTGGGCATGCTGAAAGAAGGATACGCGGTGGTAAAAGATGGCACTTTTGTGGTAGAAACCCGGCGATGCAAAAGAGGGAATTTGGTTGCACCATAGTTACCTGTTTGTTATCTTCAAACAAGACGCTCAAGAGAGACTGTGATTCTGAAATGACGATTGGCGACTTTGATTTGCCGTTCGGGTTCAGTAAGAGTGCAGGCTTTCCGAGCCGCGGCTTCTTCGCGGTCAAATTTGTGGGCCCAGGATTTCTAATTTGAGTCTGAAGAAGCGTTATTACATCATGTTCGTCAGCAGGGATGAGGATGGAAACCTGAACAAGGTTCCGGTGCCCCTGCATTACGCCTATATTTTCGTGGCCGCCGCGGCGATCGGCATGTTTACCATTACAGGTTTGGCGGGTTCGTATTCGCGGATGTTGATCAAGACTGCGCGTTTCAATCAGTTGCGACAGGATCACAACTCGCTCCAAAAGGATTATGCGCACCTGGAAGAGGCGGCGCATGAAAAGGATATTCAGGCGGCTTCGCTGGGGTCGCTGGCGAGCGAGGTCTCGTCGCTGTACGGACTTACGGCAAGCAAGCTGGCGCTGCCTATGGGCAGGGTGACGGAGAGGGCCATGGGACGGGCGAAGTCGGCCGCTGTGGCGGATGCTGTGGCTAATGCTGTTGCTACGGCCAAGCTGGATGAGTCGTCGAATGGCCTGACGGATGACAGCTACTACAAGTCGGTGGATGCTTTTTATGCGCTTCGCAGCTCGGCGATGAACGGGACGGCGGCGGCAAGGGCGCTTTCGGGGATCGGTAGCCCGAACTATCGGTCGAGCAGCTTGTTTGGCTTCCCTGGGGCTTCGGATGAGAATGCGTCTGCGTATGCTCCGACGCTTTGGCCGGTGATGGGACCGATTACGAGCAGCTTTGGTCAGCGTGAGGATCCGGTTCTGGGCAATGGCGAGGGCGAGTTCCACAAGGGCATCGACATCTCGGCGCCGAATGGGATTCCTGTGCGCGTTACAGCGGATGGAGTCATCAAGTCGGCTGAGATGGCTAATGGCTATGGCCGCGAGGTTGTCGTCGATCACGGGCATGGCGTCGAGACGCTGTATGGGCATATGTCGGGTTTTGCCGTGATGGCGGGGCAGACGGTGGTTCGGGGGCAGGTTATCGGCTACGTGGGTCACAGTGGGCGCGTGACGGGCTCGCATCTGCACTACGAGGTTCGGATTCGGAATACGCCGGTGAATCCGCATAAGTACCTGCGGACGACTTTGGCGGAACTGGGCAGTGAGGCTCCTGATGTACCGGTAGCTTCGGTTGGGATGAAGGCGACTCCGCTGGCTCGCTAATTATTCGAAGATAAATCCAGAGCAGGGCTCGGCTTCTTTATAAGCTGACCCTGCTTTTTATTTTGTGGCCACTGTAGCGGTCGAGGTCGTTTGTCCTGTGTAGAACATCCCGGAGTCGTAGGAAAGTCTCTGGCGCAGGTGGATGGGTTGGGTGGGAGCGAAAGCGACCGACGGCTTTCCTGGTTGAAAGGGTTGAGCGGTTTTGGTGATGTTGAGTTCATCGGGGTCCTTCGACTTCGCTGATGTGCCCCTTCGGCAAGCTTAGGGTCAGGATGACGGGGTGTTTAGGGGGATCAACGGTAGAGGCAAGTCTTTCCCAGTTTGGGGGATAACCCGTGTCGGGGATGGCAGTGCATCTTTTGTGGAGTATCGGGCGGGCTGGGGGCTGGCTATTCTCGCCGTGGAGTCCTGAAGCGGGCGCATGACGGGCCAACTCTGCGACTGGCTACACCGGGGCTCCAACTTTTTGCCGTGACTGAATGGGACCGGATTATTGCATGCTTGAAACGTCTGCCTCTGCTTGTTTTCGGAACGATGTTCGGGATAACGATGGTTCGATCTCGCTGTCTGAGGTTATCTCGGCGCTCTCCTTTGCCCTTGATCTGACTGAGGGTGCGGTGTGGGGCCATGCCCTGCGAAGCTGTTTGCTGGGGATGCGGATCGCGGATGAGATCAAGCTACCTGAGGGCAAACGGAGCAGCCTCTACTTTGCGCTGCTGCTGAAGGATGTGGGGTGGAGCAGCAACGCGACTCGGATGTGCCAGATTGACAGGATTGCGCGAATCATTCGAAATGGCCTCACGCAGCATGTGAATAACGAGGAGATCGTTGGGCTGCGATGTGATCGTGGGGCCAGCATTGTTACGAAGCTTGGGTTGAGTGCTGATACCGCTGAGGCTGTGCGGAGTCTGGATGAGCATTGGGATGGCGGCGGGTATCCGGATAGCTTGAAGGGTGAGCAGATTTCGCTGCTGGCGCGCATTTGTGCCGTGGCGCAGCATCTGGATGTTTTTTCGGCTGGGCGTGGGATTCAGGCGGCGGTGGCGACGCTTGTGGAGCGCAGCGGGACGTGGTTTGATCCGGAACTGGTTCGCGTGGCTGTGTCGCTGCATCGGCGGGGGACGTTATGGGCGAACTGTCTGGCTACGGACAGTCAGGATGATACGCGGCAGGCTGTGCTTGATATGGACAGCGGACGGCGGCATCAGCTGGAGGCGAGCCGGATTGACCAGATCTGCGAGGCTTTCGCGGATGTGGTGGATGCGAAGTCGCACTTTACCTTTCGGCACTCGATGGGAGTGGCCGATGCGGCGTATGGAATTGCGCGGGGGATGGGGCTGACGCCGGAACGTGTGCAGTTGGTTCGCCGGGCCGCGCTGCTGCATGACATCGGCAAGCTGAGTGTGTCGAACGCGATTCTGGATAAGAAGAGTAAGTTGAGCGAGACGGAGTGGAAGGCTGTGCAGCAGCATCCGGGGCTTACGCGGCAGATTCTGGAGCGGGTGGGGCCTTTCCGTGAGATGGCCGTGATTGCGGGCGAGCATCACGAGAAGCTGGATGGATCGGGATATCCGAACCGGTTGCTGGCGCCGGAGCTGTCGCTTGAGTCGCGGATTATCGCAGTGGCGGACGTCTATGGCGCGCTGTCGGAGGACCGGCCGTATCGTGCCGGGTTGGAGTTCGAGCAGATCATGGCGATCATGTCGAAGCTGGCGCCGCGGCAGTTGGACGGAGCTTGCTTTGAGGTGTTGGTCTCACTGATGGGGCACACGCCAGAGGTGGCTGCAGCTGCGCCCGCGAGGAGTTCAGCGGATTCTTCAGTGAGGCGTATCGCTTCTGTCGAGGCTGCATAGTACTTCTCACTAAGGAAGTACATGCCCATCTTCGCGACGCTGAGGCTGTTGCGAAGATGGGCACAGTTTTTCTTACTTACTTGCCGATGTGTTTTCTACTTGTTTGCCGGTGTAGGTGACGCGCCAGACGCTCCTGGTGCCGTCGTCGGAGACGTAGAGGGAGCCGTCGTTGCCTGTGGTGACGCCTACGGGGCGGCCCCAGACCTTGCCGTCGGGGGTGACGAAGCCGGTGAGGAAGTCCTCGTACTCGCCGGTGGCGTGGCCGTCGCGCATGGGGACGCGGATGACCTCGTAGCCGCTGCGGTGGGCGCGGTTCCAGGAGCCGTGCTCAGCGGCGAAGGCGTCACCGGTGTATTCGGAGGGGAATTGCTTGCCGTTGTAGAAGAGCATCTCGAGTGAGGCGAAGTGAGGCTGGAGGAGGACGTCGGGGACGATGACCTTCGATGCCATGTTCACGCGCTTGCAATCCTTAGCCTGTGCCTCAGTCAGTGTGGGGGCCTGCAGGTTTGGGCCGGTACCGTCTTCGCAGGGGTCAGGAAGCCGTGGGTCCTTGTGGGCTCCGATGTAGTACCAGGGCCAGCCGTAGAAGCCGTCTTCCTTGACGCTGGTGATGTAGTCGGGGACGAGGTTGTCGCCGAGGCGGTCACGCTCGTTGGTGGAGCACCAGAGTTGGCCAGTGGTGGGGTTGATGGTTTCGCCGACGCAGTTGCGGATGCCTGAGGCGTAGACCTTGAGGAATTTGCCCTCGGGGGTGAAGGCGAGGACATCGGCGCGGTGGAACTCGTTGGGGTGGGTATCGACGTCATCGGCGTTCGAGGCCGAACCTACGGAGACGAGCATCCTGCTGCCATCGGGGGTGAAGACGACGTCGCGGGTCCAGTGGCCGCCGCCGCGGAGCTGGGCAAAGCCGGGGAGTTCGGCAACGATGGTCTCGGGTTTGCCGGTGGCGACGAGGTCGCCGGACTTATAGGGGAAGCGGACTACGGTTTTGGTGTTGCCGACGTAGAGCCATTTGGGATTCGGGCCGCTGGGATAGAAGGCGAGGCCGAAGGGGAGATCGAGACCGGTGGCGAAGGTAGAGATCTTTTGGGCCTTGCCGTCGGGGCCAACGCCGCGCAGGACCATGATCTTATCGCCGTGCGAGTCGGCGAGGAAGATGTCGCCGTTGGGTGCTGTGCGCATCAGGCGAGGCTCGGTGAAGCCTTGCGCGTAGAGTTCGACCTTGAAGCCCGCGGGGGCCTGAGGCCATGCGCCTTCGGGGCGAGGGACGACGGTGGGGCCGTTGTCGACGGACTCGGCTTCTTTTGGCTCGGGTAGGTCGGCGACGGTGATTTTGCGGCGGACGCCGGGGTGCTGCTGGGTGTAGTCAGTGAAGGCGGCCTGACCAGTGATGGTTTTGGAGTCGGATTGGGCGTGAGCGAAGGCCGGAGCGGCGAGAAGTCCGGTCAGAAGGATCGGCAGAGCCGAGAGGGCGCTGAGTAGCCTTGTGTTAGCAGGGATCATGAGGGAGCGTCTCCGGGTTTGGGGCATGAAGTAGCTAGGGGGAAGCTGGTGAGGTCATGTTAGCAGGGGGCGTGGGTTGAGCGACAGAAGACGAAGACGAGGTCGAACCGGTAAGTTGCTGCAAAAGTTCGATAGGGACGGTGGCTGTGAGGATGGCACGATCCTTGCGTTGCTCGAGTTTGAGGGAGTCGATCGTTTGGAGAAGGGCTTTGTCAGCGTCGTTGCGCGGCCGCATCTCCTGGATGGATTTGAAGAGACCGACGAGGGTGGTAAGCGATGCGGCGGAACGGGCGGCGTCGGCTTCGCTGGGGGAGATTTGCTCGATGCGCAGGTGGAGCGCGCCCACGTAGCGCAGGCTGGCGACGAAGGTGGTGTCCTCGGGCAGGGGAAGCTGCAGGCCGAAGAGCGTGATGTAGCCGCGCTCGGAGAAGGGCAGACCGATGCGGCCGATCCCCCAGCCGATTGAGAGGAGAGGTACGTCGCGATAACGGGCCGAGAGCAGGGACGATCCTGAGAAGGGGGATGCGCCGGCGCGGTGGCGGTCGATGATGGAGTGGATCTGCTCGGAGGTCGGCATGTTCGAGGCGGCGATGCTGTCGTAGCCTAGCTGCGCGATTCTCAGTTGGCGAAGTGCTTTGTCTTCTCCGACGGGGATGGTGAAGATGTCGTGGCCGGCGTAGTTTTCGCGCGCGGTGGCGATACTGGCAAAGTAGTGGGCGAGGCGTTCGCCGTCGAAGCGGCCTTCGAAGACTTCGGAGTAGCCTACGGGGCCGTTGGGGCCGTTGGGGTCGTCCATGCGGTGGAGGGCGAAGGCGGCGGCGTCGAGGTCGCGCTCGGGCACGATGCCGGTGGCGTCGACGAAGTGCTGGTAGTCGGGGCTGCGGGTGACGGGGGTGCGGTCGAAACGAGTGGCGAGACGGATCGGCTTCAGGTTGAAGTAGACGATGGCGTCGGATTCGGGCAGAAGGCGCGCGGCTTCGGGAGGGGCTGCTTTGCGCAGGATCAGCGCGATGATGAGGGCGCCGATGAGCGCGAGCACCAGAAGGAGGGAGTAGCGGGTGGACTTACGCATTGAGGACCGAGTTTGGAAGCTGGCCGGTCAGGCGGAGTGTCAGCATGGTCATTACGCAATTACAGACTGCGAGTTCAGAAAGATAAGCATAGACCATCTGTCGTACACTCCGCAGGACGCAACCATGACAACTGTAGGGACCGCGATGAAAGCTTTGCTGCTGCTCGGAATTATTTGCGTTGCAGGTGCCGTCTGGAATGCAGGCGCCGTCGGTTGCTCCGCCGCTTCCTCCGATTCGGTGGGGGCTGTGGGAGAGCAAGGTGGCCGGGCTCCGGATATGGATGGTGAGACGTCGGTTACGCGAGCGTGTGTTTCCGCGGCGACGTGGAAGGGTTTTATGGATACGCATGGGGACGATAGTCAGCACTGCGTCTGGTCGAATCAGACGGCTACGGCGGCGAGTTATAGCGCTGATATGTCGTGTGCGTCGGGGAAGATCACCGGGTATGCGGTGATGACGATCGATTCGCCGGAGAGCTTTCACTATAGGATGAATGTCGAGATGCCGAAGGGCTCGGAGTATGCTTCGTACTTCGATATCACGGCGGCGAAGTTCGTTGATCCGGACTGCTTTGGTCTGAAGCCCGGCGAAGAGATTGATATGTGGGAGTAGAGGCTACTCGGTGATGGCGAAGGTGTAGATCTTGCCGCCGTTGGTGACGTTGCCGCTGCCGGCTGGGAGGATGCCGAATTCGCCGCCGCCAACGTTGCGATCGATGGTGAACTGGTAGGTGCGGGGCGCGGTCTTGGCGGGGTTGAACTTAACTTCGTCGCGGTCGGCGCCGCCGGTGGAGTGGAAGACCCCGCCTGTGAGGATACGGAACTCACGGTTGTCGGAGTTGATGCGGAAGCGGAGGAACTCGTACTCGTTGATGGCTACGCCGTCGGGCATGTAGATGAGGATC
>DATDHL010000476.1:0-2622 GCA_036521575.1 Edaphobacter sp.
GGCCAGAAACTGGAGAGCGCCTTCGCGCCCGGATCCAGAAACTGTGAAGGAATTATTCCGGCGGGACGGCTTCCCTGCCCAACTATGGTTCCATCCGGTAATACAGTTCCAGTCAGGTCGTTACAGCCGTTGGTCTGTTTCGAATTGATGTTGCCCAGACAGAACGCACTGTTTGCAGTTGTTGCCGTAAAGTTGCCGGACATCATGTCTGGCGTGGGGATAAAGGACGTCAGCACATTCGTATTGCCGTTGTTCTGTCGCAGGCTCTCGAAGGCGCCCCAAAAGCGCACCTTCGTATGAGTGAACGGCACCGGGCCGCCAAAATTGCCGCCGGGATAGTAGTAGGAAGCGCCCCCTTTCTGCGTGACTGGAGTGGTGTGATTACTTTGCCAGTCATTCGCATTAAGAACGTCGTTTCTGGCATAGAAATAAGCTTCGCCATGATACTGATCTCCGCCGGACTTGCTGGTCGTGTTAATGACGACGGGGCCGTACGGAGCGTCCGCGCCGAAGTTCGACGTCTGCACGCTGACTTCCTGTGTCATGTCAGGGTTCACGATGGCGATGGAGCCGCAATTGCAACCGGGATCGTCGATATCCACACCGTCAAGCAGCTGGCTTGTGCCGCCGCGATTTGGGACTCCGTTCGCGTTGAGGCCATTGCCAACTGCGCTCTGGGCGACGCTGACCTGCGTAAAGTTAAACATCGGGCCGTTGCTCAAGCCGTTCGGCGCGGTCGTGACTCCGGGAAGTATCTTCAGCAACTGCGACAAGTCACGGCTTCCCAGCGCCAGGTTCTCAATATCCTTGTAGTCAAGGATTGCTGCCCGTTGCCCGCCGTCCACCGGTATGATCTGCGCATTTCCCGCTTCAACCGTGACCGTCTCGCTCGTTTGCCCGATCGTTAGCACGAGATTAGGGATCTTGCGAACATCGCCAGCGCTAAGCGGAATGCCGTTCTGTAGAAAGCTTTTGAAGCCCTTGGCTTCGATCTTCAGAGAGTAACTTCCCGTCAGCAACGCCGGAAATACGAAGTACCCCTCGCCATTGGTGACAGTATTGCGGCTCTGGCCCGTTGCCTCATTGGTAACTGTGACGGTTGCGCCTGGGACCACGGCGCCAGCTGCGTCAACGACGGTGCCATTGATGATTGCTGAAATCTGGGCATGCGCCGAGGGCAGAAGTACCAGAAACGACGCTACGGCGAGCGCCACAACAAACCGGGCATGACGCCACGGCTGTAAAAGATGCTGTTGTACCAGTTGTAATTGCATACTGCCTCCCAAAAAGGATTCATTGGGGCCAGTTCTCTTTTTCAACTTTGCACAGCTATCTTCCGTTGCCCCTTTGTCGATGATGTCTCGGCAGTCGATTTAATCGATCTAAATCGATTCAGAATGACATTAGACGATCTACACGAAAAAAACAACGACTGTCAAGATAAATCGCGAGTCGCTTCTGCGACCGCAGATGAACTAGCGACCATAGTTGAAGACTGAGAGGACAAAGCATTCGATGGCTCCGCGTGACTCTTCCCTGTCAAACTAGGATTCGCTCGTCGGTAGCACCGGCTTCATGTAGAAAGGATGGAAGCATGAGCGACGACGGACAAACTAACGGCAGCCGTATCAGCCTGAAGACTCTGGCCGAGCATCTCAAGCTGTCTCCAACCACGATCTCCTTGGTGCTGAACAACGCTTCGGGGATAGAGACCATTGCACTGCAAACCCAGGCTCGCGTTTTGGCAGCGGCAAAGCAGTTCAAGTACAAGCCTAATCGGCTGGCTCGATCGCTTAGAACGCAGCAGACCTTCACCATCGGCGTCGTCGTTCCCGAGTTTAGTGAGGGCTACTTCACCATGGTGATGGAAGGCTTGGAAGAGTGCCTGCTCGAAGCGGGTTATATGCACACTGTGCTAAGTCACCAGGGTAAGTCACACATGATGCGGGATCATCCACGCCAACTCATTGATAGGTCAGTCGACGGAATGATCTTGGTCAACACCAAGCTTGAGGAGCCAACGACCACCCCTGTCGTCTGCATTTCGGGGCACGAGGAGATAGTCGGCGTCACGAACGTGATGATCAATCACGACTCCGCCGCCATCTTTGCATTACAGCACCTCTACGACCTTGGTCATCGCAAGATCGCGTTCATGAAAGGACCTTCGAGTATCGCGGACTCGAAGTTCCGATGGACGAGCATTCGGGTCGCAGCGAGATTGGTGGGAATCGTGATGCGAGACGATTTGTGCGTTCATGTAGCCGATCACGCCTCTTCGCCGGAGCTCGGATATGATCCTGTGCGCCAACTCCTGGCGAGAACTCGTGACTTTTCAGCAATCTTCTGCTTCAACGATCTTGCAGCGATAGGAGCGTTGCGAGCGTTCGCGGACGTCGGTCTCCAGTGTCCCCGCGATATTTCAGTGATTGGCTTTGACGACATTGCGAGCGCAGCCTTCCAAATTCCTCGACTCACGACCGTCGCACAACCACTTCGCCTGATGGGGGAGACTGGCGCGCAGACTCTTCTGAAACGCCTACAAAAACCCAACGACCCCTTCCCAGATGCCATAGTCTTTGAACCGCAGTTCATCCGCCGCGAATCGACCGGACCCGTCCC
>DATDHL010000477.1:0-3117 GCA_036521575.1 Edaphobacter sp.
AATTGCGGAGGGTGTTCTGCGAGTCTCGCTGTTTATTACCTGCTACAACGACACGCTGTTTCCTGAGACAGGCAAGGCCGTGGTTAGAGTGCTGGAACGGCTGGGGCACACGGTGGAGTTTCCTGCAGGACAGACCTGCTGTGGTCAGATGCATTGGAATACTGGGTATCAGGCGGAGGCCCTGCCGCTGGTGGCTCGGTTTGTGGAGCAGTTCAAGGGGGCGGAGGCGGTGGTGGTGCCTTCTTCTTCTTGTGTGGCGATGATTCGGGATCACTATCCGAAGATGGCGGCGGAGATTGGGGATGCTCGGCTGATTGCTGCGGTTGAGGCATTGGTGCCTCGGGTGTTTGAGTTTTCGGAGTTTTTGACGAAGCGGCTGGGGCTGGAGGATGTGGGGGCTTATTATCCGCATCGGGTGACGTATCACGCTAGCTGTCATGGGTTGCGGAATCTTGGGTTGGGGGATGGGCCTCAGAAGCTGCTGAAGGCGGTGCGGGGGATTGAGTTGGTCGAGATTGATGGGTTGGAACAGTGCTGTGGGTTCGGTGGGACGTTTGCCGTGAAGAATGCGGATGTTTCGAGCGCGATGCTGGCGGAGAAGACTACGGCGGTGCTGAATACCGGCGCGGAGGCTTGTACGGCTTGCGATAACAGTTGCCTGATGCATATTCAGGGGGCGTTGCATCGGCAGAGGACTGGGGTTAGGACGGTGCATCTGGCGGAGATTTTGGCTGGAGAAGAGGGGGTGGGGCAGTGACGGAGAACAGACAACAGCAAAGGCAACAGCAGGTCCTTCGACTCGCGCATTCGCGCTTCGCTCAGGATGACACTTCTTTTGAGTGGTTGGAAAAGAACAGGCAACCACAAAAGCGAAATACAGGAATTCTTCGCTTCGCTCAGAATGACGATTTTGGGATTGGGGTGGGGCGATGAGTGGAGTGGCACTCGATCCGACTACTGCGCCGGCGTTTCCGATGGCGGCTAAGGCAGCGATGGGGGATACGCAGCTTAGGAAGAATGTTCGTCATGCTACGGAGGTGATTCAAGCTAAGCGGTCTCGTGTGGTGGGCGAGATGCCGGATTGGCAGCAGCTGCGTGAGGCGGGGAAGCAGATTCGTCAGCATACGATGGAGAATCTGGACTTCTATCTGGAGCAGTTTGAGCGGAACTGCACGCAGGCCGGTGGGGTGGTGCACTGGGCGAGGGATGCGGCGGAGGCTCGGCAGATTGTTACGGAGTTGGTGAAGGCGAGTCGGTCGGATGAGGTCATCAAGATCAAGTCGATGACTACGGAAGAGATTCATCTGAATGATGTGCTGGAGGCGGCGGGGATTCGAGCGTATGAGACGGATTTGGCGGAGCTGATTATTCAGCTGGGGCATGACCAGCCTTCGCATATTGTGGTTCCGGCGTTGCATAAAAATCGGCAGCAGATTCGGGAGATATTTCAGCGGGAGATGAATCTGCCGGAGTTGGGTGAGAAGCCGGAGGACCTGGCGGCTGCGGCGCGGCGTTTTCTGCGCGAGAAGTTTTTGCGGGTGAAGACTGGGGTGAGCGGGGCTAACTTTTTGATCGCGGAGACTGGCGGGGTGTGCATCGTCGAGAGCGAGGGCAATGGGCGGATGTGCCTGACGCTGCCGGAGACGCTGATTACGATTGCGGGGATCGATAAGGTGCTTCCGCGGTATCAGGATCTGGAGGTTGTGCTGCAGTTGCTTCCTCGGTCGGCTACCGGGGAGCGAATGAATCCTTATAACTCGATCTGGACGGGCGTGCGGGAGGGCGATGGGCCGCAGACGTTTCATGTCGTGCTGATGGACAATGCGCGGACGCAGGTGCTGGCGGATGAGGAGGGGCGGCAGACGCTGAATTGTATTCGGTGTGGGGCTTGTCAGAATGCTTGTCCGGTGTATCGGCAGACGGGTGGGCATGCTTACGGGAGTGTGTATGCGGGGCCGATTGGGGCGATTCTGACGCCTCAATTGCAGGAGATGCATCATGCGCAGTCGCTGCCATATGCTTCGTCGCTGTGCGGGGCTTGCTATGAGGTTTGTCCGGTGAAGATCAATATCCCGGAGGTGCTGATTCATCTGCGGAATAAGGTGGTGAAGCAGAATGGGCTGAATGCTGAGGCGTTCGCGATGAAGACGATGGGGATGATCTTTAGGAGCGAGGTGAGGTTCAGAGCGGCGCAGCGATTGGGGCGGATGGCGGAGGCTCCACTGGTGCGGAAGGATGGACAGGGTGAGGGCTGGATCGGCTGGCTGCCGGGGATTCTGGGGGGATGGACGCAGGTGAGGGATCTGCAGGCTATGCCGAAAGAGACGTTTCGTGAGTGGTGGGAGAGCCGGGGGAAGAATGGCAACTGAGATGGTTACAAATTCGGCGGCGAGGGCTGAGGTGCTGCGGCGGATTCGTGCGGCCAAGGGTGGGGCTAGCGACGAGGCGCGTGTGAGGGCTGCTTGGGGGGCGGTGGAGCGGGGGTATCGGCGTGCGGCTTCGCTGGATCGGCGAGGGATCATTGAGTTGCTGGAGGATCGGCTGCGGGATTATGACGCGCATGTAGTGCGTGTAGGTCGTGGTGGAATTGCGGTAGCTGTTGGAAAAATGCTGGCTGAACGTGGTAAGCGGCGGATCGTTGTTCCGTTGGGGATTGCGGCGGAGTGGCTTCCGGCGGGGTTCGAGTTTGTGGTGGATGAGGGGTTGCCGGCTGCGGAGCTGGATGGGTTCGATGGGGTGATGACCGGCTCGACGGTGGCGATTGCGGAGACTGGTACGGTGGTGCTGCAGAATGTGCCGGGGCAGGGCGGACGGGCGGCTACTTTGGTTCCGGATTATCACCTTTGCGTGGTGCGGGTTGAGGATGTGGTGGAGACGGTTCCGGAGGCGATGGAGCGGCTGGCGGCTACGGCTGAGTTGACGACGACGTTCTTTTCGGGGCCTTCGGCTACGGCGGATATTGAGATGACTCGGATCAAGGGAGTGCATGGGCCGCGGTTTCTGGATGTAGTGCTGTGTGGCGAGGTTTGAGCCTAGAGTGGTGAGTTGGGCCTGGGAGTAAGTTGGGGAGGTGAAGAATCTTTTTGACAAGGGCTGGGGGGATGGTGCAGTCTGCTT
>DATDHL010000478.1:0-4787 GCA_036521575.1 Edaphobacter sp.
CCCTCCACTACATAAGGAGTCCACCCATATCCCTTGAAAAGCCACTCCAGCTCATCCGATGAAATTCGCGCCAATACAGTAGGATTCGCTATTTTGTAACCATTAAGGTGCAGTATCGGAAGCACCGCTCCATCACGTACCGGATTCAGGAACTTATTCGAGTGCCAGCTCGTAGCCAGCGGACCCGTCTCCGCCTCACCATCGCCCACCATCACAGCAACAATTAAATCCGGATTATCAAAGGCCGCGCCAAACCCATGCGACAAGCTGTACCCCAGCTCGCCCCCTTCATGAATCGACCCCGGAGTCTCCGGCGTGCAATGGCTCCCGATCCCACCCGGAAACGAAAACTGCTTGAAGAACTTCTGCATCCCCACTTCATCTTCGCTCTTGTCCGGATACACCTCCGAATACACACCCTCCAGATAGCAGTTCGACAGCGTCGCCGGAGCCCCATGCCCCGGCCCCGACAGAAAAATCACATCAAGACCATACTTCTTGATCAGCCGATTCAGATGCACCCACGTGAAGCTCTGCCCCGGGTCCGATCCCCAGTGCCCCAGCAGCCTGTCCTTGATCTGCACCGCCTTCAACGGAGTCCGCAACAGCGGATTCTCTCTCAGATAAAGCATCCCCACGCTCAGGTAGTTACACGCCCGCCAGTAGGCATCCATCTTCCGCAACTCATCAGTCGTCAAAGTCGAAGCCGACGCGCTCTTTGCTTTGCTCGTCTTCGCCGCCGTAACAGAAACAGCACTCATAGCACTCTCCTGAATCAAATTGACTCGCTACTTACTGATTTGCTACCAACCAGCCCGGCTCATCCGATCCACATGTGCCGCAATCATCAAATCTTCCTGAGACGGAACAACAAAAATGGCAGTACCTGATTCAGATGCGTTAATCCGCCGCAAGCCGTCTCCGGCAGCCACATTTAACGCAGTATCAATAGAAATCCCTATCCCCGTGAGTCCACCCGCAATCTCCGCTCGCGATTGCGCATCATGTTCCCCAATCCCAC
Organism: Edaphobacter sp.; assembly: GCA_036521575.1. Taxonomy (GTDB): domain Bacteria; phylum Acidobacteriota; class Terriglobia; order Terriglobales; family Acidobacteriaceae; genus Edaphobacter. Next base: position 1,022 of record DATDHL010000478.1, read on the forward strand.
CCGAAAAAACCAGCGCATCCAGCCCACCCATCAGCGCAACAAATCCCCCCACAGCCTTCTTCACGCTCCGCGTAAACACTTCTACCGCCAGCACTGCCCGAGCATCACCCTCAGCCGCAGCCTCTCGCACTTTACGCATATCGTTCGGTAGTCCCGACAACCCCACCATCCCCGAATCATGATTCAGCACCTTCTCCACCGCCGCAAACGCCGCCTCACGATCCCCCTTCATCTGCCGCAACAAATAGAGCACCAGCCCCGGATCCAGATCACCCGGCCGCGTCCCCATCACCACGCCACCCGTCGGCGTCAGCCCCATCGTCGTATCGACCGACCGCCCCTTCACAAGCGCCGTCACGCTGCACCCGCTGCCAATATGCGCAATCACCAACCGTCGCGGAAACTTCATCTCCCCGCGCTCAGCCGCATCCAGCATCTGTCGCACAATCGACTCGCAGCTCAGCCCATGAAACCCATACCGCCTCACCCCGCGCTCACGAAACTCCTCTGGAATCGCATAAGCCGTAGCCTCGTCCGGCATCGTCTCATGAAATACCGTATCGAAGACCGCATAGTGCCGCGCCTCAGGAAACCGCTCCATCGTCTCCCGAATAATCTCAATCGCCGCCGGATCATGCAGCGGAGCGAACACCGCCGCTTCCTCCAGATCCCGCATCACCTCATCGGTAATCCGGACATGCCGATCCAGCTTCGCCCCCGGATGCACCACGCGATATCCCACCGCATCCAGGTGCAGCATCCCAGCCCCACTCACCGCTTGCACCACGAGCCCGATCGCATCCATCGAACTCTCCGCCTTCACCGACGAAGCGCCACCACTCAAATCCCGCCCTGCCGCATCGCGAAACTTGAACCCCACCGCACCGCTGCCGATCCCACTCACCTCACCCTCGAACAACGACGCCGGCAGAGCGACCGCCTCCCCGCGGCCAGTCCGCTCTCGTCCACCAAATATCGAAAACTTGATCGAAGACGATCCGCTATTAATCACCAGAAGATGCATTCGCACCTCAGCCCTGAACCCTAACCTATCACTTCCCTTTCTCGCAGTCGTCCCCCACCTCATGAACTTCAGGAAGAGGTTATTGAAAACCATTTCAGTGACGAACAGCCCAGGCCATGCCATCAGGTTGGCCGCCGGCTTGAATGTGGCCAGCAACCTCGAGTGTTTGAAGATCGATCACCGCGACGTAGTTGGCCGGTGTGCAAGCAACAAACGCGCGAGCCCCATCCGGCTGCACGACAATCCCCGCCGCTCCGTGTCCGAAGACCTCGGAAGCTCAACTCTTCACATGATCGGGCAATGCAGCCACGTCCTCCGGCCCATGCATCAGATTAATCACGGACTGATAAATCCGATTCCGCACCTCATACCGGTCCGACGCGCGCGTCACATACCGCACCAGTACATCCACACCCGCAGCCGAAGGACGCATATCCACCGAGGGCTTCGCCGTAAAGTGACTCAAAATATTTTGCTTCGCCGCCCTCTTCCACTCCTCCTCCGCCATCTGCGTATCCCTTGCTGTCTCCTTCTCTACCGCAGCATGGATCGCCTCAATCGTCTTGGACGTATTCGGCCCCGGCGGTATATTCACGCTAATCTCGTCCCACATCCACTGCCCCGACGTCGAGAAATTAAAATACTGCCCCGTAATGGCAAAGTTATTAATAAACGTAACCGTCCGCCCCGTAGGATGCCCTTTATCCGTCCAGTTGCCCGTCTCCAACAGCGACGTCCGGAACAACCCAATCTCGAGCACCTCGCCGCCCACGCCATTAATCTCCACCCAGTCCCCCACGCGGATGCCGTTCTTTCCCATCAGCACAAACCACCCGAAGAACGCCAGAATGAAGTCCTGAAACACCACCGTTAATCCAGCCGTCGCCAGTCCCAGGATCGTCGGTATCTGGTTCGGCGCTCCAAAGACAACCAGCAGGATCAGCAGCAGCGTTACCAGTTGAATCGCCAGACTCGCCACGGTTCGCAGCGTATGCAGGCTCCGCCGGTCGATCGTCAGACGATCCAGCAGCTTACTCACCCCCGCGCCCACCAGTGCCGCACACAACACCAAAAACGCAATCCAAGCCACTGACCCCAACATCAGGTGCACAACAATCCTGTGCTGCAGCTTTACCTGATCCAGCCAACGCCCGTATGTCGCCGAGAGCTGCTTCTGCGTATTGATCCGATCATCCAGAATCCCATGGATCTGCGCCAGCGTATGCATCTGTGCCAGCTTCGCCACCCGGCCCGGCCCTTCACCACTCAGCGTCGACTGCTCGGCCTTCCCGACAGCGTCCAGTCGTTTCTCCGTATCGGCATGCTGCGCCGTCAACGATGTGACATCCGCGTCAGCCTGTGCCTTCGCCTGCTCGACAAGCCCAATCCGAGTCCGCTGATCGAACCACGCCGACACCCTAGTCGCCAGCGTTCCATGCCGCCTGGCAGACTGGATCGCCGTCGGTGCGCCATTATCCGCCTGCTCATCGAACTTCTTCATCGCGGCCTCGCGCACCGTCAGCTCCTGCTGAATCTGGCCACGAGTATCCCCACTAGCCCGAGCCAGATCCTCCATTGCATCCGCCAACTCATCGTTGTCAAGCTGCAACTGAGCCTTCGCAATGTCCAGATCGTCAGTCCCCGGCGGATTCACCCCCTTCGCCGCCGCCGTCAGGCTATCCACCTTAGCCTGATCGGTCTTGACCATTCCCTGCAGCATGACGACCTTCTGCTGCAGTGCCAACGCCTCTCCCGTCAGGTTGTGCGTCTGCATCGAAGCCTGCCTCAGAGCCTGAGCAAAGGCCTGATCCACCTCATGGTCAGCCAGCCGCTCCGCATCCCGCGCCAGCCGCTTCTCTTCAGCCGAAGTCGCCAGCGGAGCCAGCGCCTCAATCGTCTGCCAGGGCCGCTGATCAACCAGCCCCTCCACCGAACCCCGTGTCCCCGTCCGGCCCTTCCCCCGCAAAAACGGGAGGTTCGCCATCGAGCCCTGTGTCAGGTAAATCGCCACCAGACACACCACCAGCACTACCGCCGGCACCGCAATCGTAAGTCTCCGTAATTCCTTCATCTCCCCACCCTACAACGCCACCCCCTCCTTGCCAAACCTCCCGTCCCGCAATGTCTCAGCTCATCATCCACATCCACGCATGAACCCTCCGCGCAGAGAATAGATATTTCTAATTCGCACTCACGACGTCGTAGTAATAATTCACTAACAGTCGCTTTGGAGCCGTTCCCAGCTTGCCCAGATTGAGTGTCTGTTCCAGTTCATGCGGACCCTTCATCCGCGCTCTGCCAACCAGTACAACCCGTTTGTCCTCGAGCTCCAGATAGACAGGGACCAGCATCGTAAAGTCCTCGCTTACACCGCTCTGAGCCAGCTTCAAGTGGACCGTCGTCTCGTCACCCTTTTTTTCAAACTGCGACGTTAACGTGTAACTCGGAACCTCCGTACCGTACACATAGTCATTGAAGAACCAGTCCAGACTTTTATTCCCATCGAGGTTCAGCCATGGAGGCAACTTCTTCTCCATCACCGCTTTGAAATCCTCCGTCGTCGCGGCCTTATCCCGATACGTGTCGATAAAGTCGTGCATCGCCTTTTTGAAAGGCTCGTTCTTATACTGTGGGGTCCAGTAGAGCATCTGCAACATATGCAGAATATAGGCGCCCTTCGGATAGATCAGCGACTGATAGACCCCGCCACCCGATCGCGACGAACTCACGCGCATACCCATC
>DATDHL010000479.1:0-13746 GCA_036521575.1 Edaphobacter sp.
CCATTCAAAATATCTGATAGTTCACATCGACGGTAACCGCCACACCCACAGGCCGCCCATTGCACTGCTCTGGCTTGAAGACATATTGCCGAACTGCATTTGCGGCACGCTCATCCAGACCAAGTCCAAGAGGGCTCACCAGCCAAATCTCACCTACGTGTCCGGTTTCTGACACATAGAATGCGAATCGCACGGAACCATTGATCTTCACGTTCCGCGCTTCATCGCTAAATTCTGGCTCAACAGAGAAGACCAGTTTTGGAGTAACAATCTTTGTCGAGTGACGATCCAGCCGAGTCCAGCGGCCACCATCAAAAACCTTTACAAAATCGCGTTTCTCTTGCGGCGTTCGGCTTATATCGAATGGCACATCGTCTGCCACCATCTCTGGTAACCCGGTTGCTGCGGCTTGTGCATCGGGGAAGAACATCATCTCCTGTAAATGTTGAATTACTACTGCAGGAGCGGCATCATGCAGATTCACCTCGAGCTTCATCGGCATCTTGCCGGCTAAAAATATCTCGTTCGTTTTTACATTGCGAACGAAGGTGCCCCGCTCTCCATCAAGAACAAGCTTGCCATTCTTCAGCTTCACCGATCGGGTTATAAACATTCCGAACGTATACATCTTGACTGGGTTCGCCACGAGCTTACTGTCCACCCAATCGTAACGAGCCACTGTATCTGCAGAATAGCTCCGCAGGACCATCTGCTTGTCCTTCAGAGCGCTTTCAAGAGCTTGGGCATCCGTCTGCGCCCAGGCTACTTTAGACAGCATCAACCCCGCGAGCAGGGATATCGCACAATGCTTTGTCATTCGTACCAGATTGCCTTTCATTGCGGGGTGATGATGCCTCCCACGGGGAGGCTGGTGGGTAGGGTGCCGGGGCGGCGGAGGTGCATGGCTTCGGCGATCATGTCGACGTATTTGAGGCCGGCGCCGGTGTTGAAGAGGACTACTTTGTCGGTGGGCTTGAGTTCGCCTGAGGCGATGAGCTGGTCATATGCGGCGGTGGCGGCGGCTCCCTCGGGTGAGAGGAAGATGCCTTCGTGTTTGGCCCAGTCGAGGATGCTGGTGAGGATGGCTTCGTCGGGGGAGGAGATGGCTTTGCCGCCGGATTGGGCGAGGATGTCGAGGATGATGTAGTCGCCGTAGGGCTTGGGGACGCGGAGGCCGGCGGCGAAGGTGGCGGCGTTCTGATAGAACTCGCTGGCGGGCTTGTGCTGGTCGTAGGCCGTGGTGATGGGGGCGCAACCGGCGGCTTGCAGGGCGTACATCTTGGGGCGTTTGCCCGATACCCAGCCTAGGGCTTCCATTTCTTCGAAGGCCTTCCACATGCCGATGAGGCCTACGCCTCCGCCGGTGGGGTAGAAGACGGCGTCGGGGTAGGTCCAGCCTAACTGCTCGACGAGCTCGTAGCCCATGGTCTTTTTACCTTCGACGCGGAAGGGCTCCTTGAGGGTTGAGATGTCGAACCAGATTTGTTCGGCGGGAGTGTTGGCTTCGCGCTGGGCCTTGATGTTTTCGCCGACCATGCGGGCGCAGTCGGAGATGAGGCCGTCGACCATGGTGACGTCGGCTCCGTAGATGATGCCTTCGAGATAGTTGGCGAAGGGGACGTCCTGGGGCATGAAGATGTGGGCTTTGATATCGGCGGCGGCGGCGTAGGCTGCTAGTGCTCCGGCGGCGTTGCCTGCGGAGGGGACGGCGAGGTGCTGGAGGCCGTAGTGCTTCGCCATGGTGACGGCGAGGCCGAGGCCGCGGGCTTTGAAGGTGCCGGTGGGGTTCGCGCCTTCTTCCTTGATGTAGAGGCCGGGGTAGCGCTTGCTGTGGAGCATCGGGGTCCAGCCTTCGCCCAGGGTGACTGGGGTTACGTCGGGGAGGACGTCGGCGTATCGCCACATGCCTAGGCTTGAGGGGCTGGCTGCGGCTTTTTGTGCGGGGGCTTCACGCTTGGCGGTTTGCTTGAGCTTGTCCATGTCGTAGCGGACGTAGAGGGAGCCGGCGCAGAGGGGGCAGAGGGTTTGCGGGGTGTCAGCGGAGACGTGGTGGTGGCAGCGAGAGCACTCGAGGTAGGCGATGGAGGGCATAGACCCATCGTACTAAAGCGGGTCGATGAGGAGAATGAACGTAGAGAAATGGCTCGTTTGGGAGAGATCGTGCACTCTCCAACCTTCGCGCGATCAGGCGCGCTCAGGATGGGGCACCCATGCGGGATGACGGGATTGGATCGGGTTGAGAGAATAGTTAGATGAGCAACGGATTGACGATGCGGATGATTGCTGTGGATATGGATGGGACGCTGCTGGGGGCTGATGGACAGGTGAGCGCTCGAAATCTGGCGGCGCTGAAGGCGGCTGAGGCGGCGGGTGTGGAGGTGGTCGTCGCTACGGGGCGGCGGCACTGCTACGCGATGCGGCAGCTCAGGGGGCTTGGGTTGGGAGAGGAGAATGCGCTGATCAGCTCGAATGGGACGGTGGTGCGGACGATTGGGGCACGGTTGCTGGAGCGGACATTTCTGCCGACCGCTACGGCTCGGTGGCTGTGTGGGCATGTGGAGGAGTTCAGGAATTCGCTGGTGATGACGTTCGACAGGGTGGGGCCGGATGGAGAGGATACTCGGGGGGCTCTGGTGGTGGAGGAGTTGGAGGCGCTGAACGAGAGCATCGGGAAGTGGATGGTGGCGAATGAACCTTACATCGCGCACGTGAACCCGATTGAGCGGGCGCTGGACGGGGATGATCCGATCCAGATGATGCTTTGTGGCAGGGTGGAGAGGATGCGGCGGGCGGAGGCGAGGTTGCTGGAGCATCCGGGGGTTTCGGCGGTGGGGCTGGGGCCTCAGGAGTGGGCTGCGGGCGTGGAGGTGGCGTTGCATCGGACGGAGTATCCGACGCGGGATTTGAGTATCGTTGACATTTTGCCTGCTGGGTGTAGCAAGGGGTCGGCGCTGCTTCGACTGGCGGCGGACAGGGGCGTGAAGGTCGAGGAGATTGTGGCAATTGGGGATAACTGGAACGATGTGTCGATGCTGGAGGTTGCGGGGCGGGCGGTGTTGATGGGGAATGCTCCGGAGGATTTGAAGGAGATGGCTGCGGGGCGTGGGTGGGCAGTGGGTAAGCGGCATGATGAAGATGGGGTGGCCGAGGTGGTGGAGATGGCGCTGGAGGCAGCTTCTTCCAAGAGCCTTATTTCTTGACTTTAGGGCTGTCTGCACTAAAGATGAGCAGCACACTACTGGTAAGCAACTACATCAGCACGTTCAAAGGTGGGCGCATGTTTGAGCGGTACACAGAAAAAGCGCGCAGAGTCATCTTCTACTCCCGTTACGAGGCTGCTGAGTTTGGCAGTCCTTATATTGAATCGGAGTTCCTGCTGCTCGGGATCCTGCGGGAAAACAAGGATGCCATGCGCCGCTGGCTTGGCGAAGGAGACTGGCGGACAATCCTGCACGAAGAGGTTGCGAGGCATGTCGACGTAGGACCTAAAAGGCCTACGTCCGTGGATCTGCCGCTTTCGAACGAATCGAAGCTGGTTTTAGCCTATGCGACGGAAGAAGCTCAACTCCTTTCCCATGATTTGATCGGCGTCGATCACCTATTCCTTGGATTGATGCGGGACCCAAAATCGCGCGTCGCGAAGTTGCTCATTGATCGAGGCGTGGACCCAAATACCGTCCGCAAAGCTCTAATCGAGGAGGGTGCAGAATCCGGGAGTGCCGACAGGGGCTTAGCCGCACAAAGTTCCATTTCAGATTGTCGTCGTGCCGGAGGGCGGCGGTACACCGCTGCAGCCCTTGTGGCGCTTGCGTATTCCAGTAGTTGGGGAGGTTCTTTCGGTCGATCACGGTCAGGGTGAATCAACGGTCTATCAGGTGGTCAAAGTTGAATGGACGGTTGCCTCGAATCCCTCCGAACGCCCTTCTTTGTCGAAGGTACAGATTCACGTGCGGGAGTTGCGTTGAATCGCTTCGTAATCGATTGGCTTCAGGAGCGGCCCTAAGTAAGGACGTCTGGTTCTGATGGGTGATGGGGTAATGAGCGCGACGGTGTTAGGCTTTAGGGTGATGATTCGGTTCGATCTGCGGCGTGCATTTGCGGTTTTGTGTGTGGCGGCGGCGGTGTGTCCGGTGGCACGTGCGGCCGAGCATGTGACTCTGAAGAATGGATTTGAGTTGGATTGCGTGCGGCGCGAGGTTGTGGGAGATAAGGTTCGGCTCTACTTTGCAGGGAAGAATCCAGACGCGAACTATATGGATGTCGCGGGGGATGCGGTGGTTCGGGTGGAGACGATTGCGGATCTGCCCGTGACGCCTGAAGATTCGGCGGTGGAGGAGAAGGCGGTGGTGGCTGCTTCGGCTCCTGCTTTGACGAAGGCGGAGATGAAGGAGATGCTGGCCCATGCTAGTGGGGAGCACAACATCGATGCGGATCTGCTGGCTAGCGTGGTTCGGGCTGAGAGCGGCGGGCAGGTACGGGCGGTTTCGCGGACGGGCGCGAAGGGCTTGATGCAGTTGATGCCCGGGACCGCGGGCGAGCTTGGGGTTCATGATGCGTTTCGGCCGGAAGAGAATATTGCCGGTGGGACAGCTTATTTGGATGCTCTGCTGACGCGGTATCACGATAATCTTGCGCTGGCGCTGGCGGCTTATAACGCGGGGCCGGGAGCAGTGGATAAGTATCATGGGGTGCCTCCTTACAGGGAGACGCGGGCTTATGTGGCGCGGGTGATCCGGGAATTCAACCGGCGTAAGCAGATGGCTCAGGTCGCGCGGGCCGAGTAGGATGAGGGCGGGCTCGCCGCTGATTCTCGCTTTGACGATGAGAGATAACGATGAATAAGAAGAGTGGTGTGCTGTGGATCGTCGCCGTTTTGGCGCTTGTGGCCGTTGTGTATGTGTTCCGGTATAAGGTGCAGTTCGATTGGGCGATGTTCTGGCAGCAGCTTCGTCATGCGAGCCCGGTACATATTGGCTTTGCAATTTTGCTGATCTATGCGACGTACTTTTTGCGGGCGATGCGGTGGAGCGTGTTTGTCTCGCCGACGAAGAAGGTGGACGCGATGTCGCTGCTGGGGTCGCAGTTTATCGGGTTTACGGCAGTGGCTTTGTTTGGGCGGCTGGCGGATTTGACTCGGCCTTACCTGGTGGCTCGGCGGACGGGGCTGCCGCTTAGTTCGCAGGTGGCGGTGTATACGATCGAGAGGATGTTTGATCTGGGGGCGGCGGCGTTGATCTTTTCGACTGCGCTGGCGTTTACTCCGAGGGATTTGCCGCATCATGACGTGTTTGTGCGGGCCGGAGTGTTGAGCCTGGCGGCTACGTTGGCGATTGCGGTGTTTGCGGGCGCGATCCGGGTTGCGGGTGGTGTGGTGGCTGGGTTTGCGCGGACTGTGCTGGGGGTGCTGTCGAAGGGATTGGGCGAGAGCGTCGCCACGAAGATCCTTGGATTTCGCGATGGGTTGAATGCGATTGAGTCGGCGCGGGAGTTTGGCGTGGTGACGGCGATTTCGCTGGTGATGTGGGGGATGATCGGAATGGCTTACCTGCAGACGGCGCATGCGTTTGTGCAGACTCCGGAGCTGGCTGGGTTGACGTTTTCCCGGGCGATGCTGTTGATGGCAGCTAGTATTGGCGGTTCGCTGTTGCAACTGCCGATTGTGGGGTGGTTCACGCAGATTGCGGTGACGGCTGCGGCGATGCATACGCTGTATGGGGCTCCGATTGAAGCGGCTACGGCTTGTGGGGCGGTGCTGCTGGTGGTGACTTTCCTTTGCATTATTCCTACGGGGCTTATCTATGCTCGGGTGGAGCATGTGAGTCTAAAGAAGCTGGCGAGCGAGAGTGAGGCCGCGGGGCATGCAGTGGTTGAAGCCGACCACGGATGAGCGCGGATTGACCCGGATCAAAAGACAAATACGGATAAAGGCAAAGAAGGATTCGTTGCTTTTGAGCTTTCGCTTTGATCCGTTTTTATCCGCGCTTCTCCGCGGTCGCCGTTGTTTGTTCGCTGCACTGCTAGAATCGAAGTATTCCGATGAAGTGTCCTTACTGTGGATTTGCCCAGGATCGAGTTGTTGATTCGCGTGAGAGTAAAGAGGCGGACTCGATTCGCAGACGGCGAGAGTGCGAGGGGTGCAATAAGCGCTTTACGACGTATGAGCGGATCGATGAGATTCCGTACATGGTGGTCAAAAAAGACGGGCGGCGGGAGAAGTTCGACCGGCAGAAGGTGCTGAGCGGGCTGCTGCATGCCTGCGAGAAGCGGCCTGTGTCGGCGCTGAAGCTGGAGCAGATCGTCGATGAGACCGAGGCTTATGTAGTGGATTCGCCTGAGCGTGAGCGATCGACGAGCGAGGTGGGCGAGTTGATTATGGCTCGACTGAAGGACATCGATACGGTGGCTTATATCCGGTTTGCGAGTGTGTATCGGGACTTCAAGGATGTGCGGGAGTTCAAGCAGGAGCTGGAAGAGCTGCTGAGCGGAAAAGATCACAGGAAGAGAAAGTAACGGAAGCAGGATGACGATGAAGACACACAAGATTACGTTGATTCCGGGCGATGGTATTGGACCGGAGGTTTCGAGCGCGGTGGTGAGCATCTTGGAGGCTGCAGGTGCGGCTACAGGTGCGAGGTTTGAATGGCACCGGCATCTGGCGGGCGCGGAGGCCTTTGAGAAGACGCGGGAGTACATTCCGAAGGAGCTGTACGAGTCGATTGAAGAGAATCGCGTGGCACTGAAGGGGCCGGTGACGACTCCGGTGGGTGGCGGGTTTGCTTCGATCAACGTAACGCTGCGGAAGAAGTTTGAGCTGTTTGCGAACTTCCGGCCGGTGAAGAATCTGCCCGGGTTGAAGACGAAGTATCCGGATGTCGATTTAATTATCGTGCGTGAGAACATGGAGGACCTATATGCCGGGCTTGAACATGAGGTCGTTCCCGGGGTGGTGCAGGCTCTGAAGGTGATCACGTCGAAGGGCTCGACGCGGATTGCGAAGTTTGCGTTCGATTATGCGCGGAAGCATGGACGCAAGAAGGTGCATGCGATCCATAAGGCGAACATCATGAAGCTGTCGGATGGACTGTTTCTGAAGTGCTGCCGGGATGTGTCGCTGGGGTTTCCTGAGGTGGCGTATCACGAGCATATTGTCGATAACGCTTGCATGCAGCTGGTGATGAATCCTTACCAGTACGATGTTTTACTGACGGAGAATCTGTACGGGGACATTCTGAGCGATCTTTGCAGTGCGTTTGTGGGTGGGCTGGGGCTGGTTCCGGGTGCAAACCTGGGGACGGAGTGCGCGATCTTCGAGGCGGTGCATGGGTCGGCTCCGGATATTGCGGGGAAGGATATGGCGAACCCGACTGCGCTGCTGCAGAGCGCGGTGCTGATGCTGCATCACATCAACGAGCCGGAGACTGCAGAGCGCGTGCAGACTGGGCTGGAGCAGGTGTATCTCGAGGGTAAGGTACTGACGAAGGATGTTGGCGGCACGAGCGGGACGAAGGCCTTTGCGGATGCGGTGCTGAAGGCAATGGAGACTCCGGTCGCGGCTGGGGCTTAGTTTTTGAAAGTAGATGTATTCCCTCAGTGGCTAAAGCCACATTGATGACGTAGGTTTTATGGCGCGGCTAAAGCCGCGCCCCCTTCAAAGCGGGCCGTTGCTACATGCAGGTCGTTGCCGGACTGTTGCTTTCGCAGGTAATAAAGGACGGATCTAGTCGCGTAGTTTAGGAGTGGATTGCATGAGATGGATGTGCGGTTGGCTGGTGATGGGTGCAGCCCTGGCTGGACTGGTGGGGTGCAAGCCGAGTGATGCGGTTCGACAGGCTAAGCCAATTGGCAATGAGGCCAGGACAGCCGAGCCGGTTGCGCCTGCGGCTTCTGCGCTCGATCCCGCAACGCTGGGGGTGGTGAGTGGGGCGGTGCACTTTGCAGGGAAGGCTCCGCAGCGGCTGAAGATTGATATGAGTATGGATCCGGTGTGCTCGATGGTCGGCGGGGAGAACTTTGCCGAGCAGTTTGTGGTGCATGAGGGCAAGCTGGCGAATGTGTATGTGTATGTGAAGGATGGGCCTGCGGCAGCGATGTCGGCTCCGGCGCGTTCGGCTGAGCCGGTGGTGATGGATCAGGTGGGGTGCCGGTATACGCCGCATGTGATTGCGCTGATGCGCGGGGGAACGGTGGAGTTCCTAAACTCGGATGCGACGATGCATAACGTGCATACGATGCCAGCGGTGGCGGGCAATGAGGCTACCGATGTTTCGGAGGCGGCGAAGGGGGCTCCGCGACAGAAGCGGTTCGATCAGCCTGAGGTGATGATGCCGGTGCGGTGCAATAACCATCCGTGGATGAATGCGTTCATCAACGTGTCGGCCACGCCGTTTTTTGCGGTGACGAATGCGGAGGGACAGTTCGAGATTAAGGGTCTGCCGGCGGGAACGTATACACTGGCGGCTGTCCACGAGAAGATGGGCGAGCAGACGATGACGGTGACGGTTGCACCGAAGGGTACGGAGAAGGCGGACTTTACTTACTCGATGAAATAAAGGAGAGCGCGGATGATGATGACGGCGGTTCTGGCTGCGATGTTGCAGCAGGTTGAGGAACACAGTTTCAGCCTGGCTCTGGTGATTCATCGACTTCCTTTATGGTTTCTGGTCTTTTCGCTGTTTCTGCCTCGGATCGCGCTGCTTGTGGCGTGGTTTCAGGGTATTTTGATTCCCTTCCATCCCCATGGTCTGATTCCTCTGCTGGTTGCTATCCTGCTGCCGCGGGCGCTGGTGATGTATCTGATTTATCTCGATCAGGGCATAAGTTTGTGGTTTCTTATCCACCTGTTTGTGGCGATCTGTGTTTGGAGCGGTGGGGGGCATCAGATGCGGCGGCGGGTGAGTCACTAAGCCTGACGCGAGAGGCCTGATACCAATTTCCACCGAGGACACAGATTGAGAGGCATTTGTGGCAAAAATGCTTTGTTTGTGGTGGCGACGGTGTCGTTAAAGAATAGACCGCGTTATTCTTAAGAGACTATGGAACGGCGCAAAGTTGGGATCCTTGGCGCGACCGGAATGGTCGGGCAGCGATTTATTCAGTTGTTGAGCAATCACCCGTGGTTTGAGATTGCGTGGCTTGCGGCGAGCGATCGCAGTGCGGGCAAGACGTTCGGCGAGGCGTGCCGTTGGAAGCTGGATACGCCGCTGCCGAAGAAGATCGCCCAGATGACGGTGCAGCCGAATGTTCCGGAGCTGTGCGAAGGTGAGCTGCCGAAGATTATCTTTGCTGCGCTCGATGCGGATATAGCGCGGGAGTTGGAGCCTAAGTTTGCGGCGGCAGGGTGCGCGGTGATCTCGAACTCGAGCGCGTTCCGCATGGTGGCTGATGTGCCTCTGGTGGTGCCGGAGGTGAACGCTGATCATCTTGACCTGATCGAGACGCAGGTTTGGCGGAAGGCTAACGGCGGCAAGGGTGGGTACATCGTCACGAATCCGAACTGCAGCGCGATTGGGCTGGTATTGGCGTTGAAGCCTCTGGAAGAGAGGTTTGGGATTGAGAGCCTGTTTGTGAGCACGATGCAGGCAATCAGCGGCGCGGGATATCCGGGCGTGGCTTCGCTGGATATTTTGGGCAACGTCGTTCCCTTCATCAAGAATGAAGAGGAGAAGCTGCAGGAGGAGGTCGGCAAGCTGCTGGGCCGGCTGGTGGATGGCAACCGCATCGAGATGCTGAATGCTAAGGTGAGTGCGCACTGCAACCGCGTGGCGGTCGAGGATGGGCATACGGAGTGTGTGAGCATCAAGTTCAAGCGGAAGGCTACGCGGGAGGAGATTCTGGCGGCATGGAGTGAGTTTGCTCCGCTGCGCCGCTTTGTGCAGGATCAGCATTTGCCGACGGCTCCGGATCAGCCGGTGGAGTTTGATGCTGCGGTGGATCGTCCGCAGCCTCGGCTTGATCGGATGCGTGGGCGCGGTATGGCTGCGACAGTTGGACGGCTGCGTGAGTGCCCGCTGCTGGACTGGAAGTTTGTGGTGCTCTCGCACAATACGATTCGTGGCGCGGCTGGAGCGGCTTTGCTGAATGCCGAGGTGCTGGCTCTGTTAGGCAAGCTGGATAAGCTGACCGTAAATGCGGCACAGGCTGAGATTGCGGCGGTGACGGCTTGAGTACAGTGCGCGAACAACTGGTGGTGATGAAGTTCGGCGGGACGTCGGTCGAAGATGCGAAGGCGATCGAACGGACGGCGGCGATTGTGGGTGGGCGCAGGAAACGCGGGATGGAGGCTGTGGTTGTGGTCTCCGCCATGGCGAAGGTGACCGATCAGTTGCTGGCTGCTGCGAGTGCGGCGGGACGAGGCGACAAAACCGGCGCTCTGGCGATCAGCGCGCGGTTGCGTCACAGGCATATCGATACGGCTGCGGAGCTACTGGAGAATGGGCGGTTTGTCGCCATACAGCCTGCGTTGAATGTGGAGTTCGATGCGCTGGATGATCTGCTGCGAGGGATTGCTGCGGTGGGTGAGCTGACTCCGCGAACCAATGACCTTGTGGTGAGCTTCGGCGAGCGGCTTTCGAGCAGGATTGTGGCGGAGGCTTTCGAGCAGCGCGGGCTGAATGGTGCTCATGTGGATGCGCGTACGTGCGTGATCACGGACAGTAACTATGGCAAAGCGGCTCCGCTTGAGGATGAGATTGAGAAGAAGCTGACGGCGCTGGTGCTGCCGTTGATTCTGGCGGCGAAGACTCCGGTGATGGGCGGGTTTATTGGCTCGAACGTCGAGGGGATTACGACGACGCTGGGGCGCGGCGGCAGCGACTACACCGCGGCTCTGGTGGGCGGCGGCCTGCATGCTGGTGCGATCGAGATATGGACGGACGTTGATGGGATTATGACAACCGATCCGCGGATATGTCCGGATGCGCTGCGGGTGAAGACGATCAGCTTTGAGGAGGCGGCGGAACTTGCTTACTTTGGAGCGAAGGTACTGCATCCGGCAACGATTCTTCCGGCGGTACAGAAGAGTATTCCGGTTTGGGTGCTGAACTCGCGTAATGCAGAGAATGAAGGCACGAAGATTACGGCCGTTCCGGCGAAGTGCAAGAGCCCGTTCAAGAGCATTGCGGCGAAGAAGCGGCTGACGATCATTGATATTGTGGCGAGTCGGATGCTGATGTCGCATGGGTATCTAAAGGCCGTGTTTGATGTGTTCGACAAGTACAAATGCGCGATCGATATGGTCTCGACGAGCGAGGTGAGCATCTCGCTTACGGTTGATTCTAATGAGCGACTGCCGGAGATATGTTCGGAGCTGGCGAAGATCGCCGATGTGAAGATGGAGGGCCACAAGGCGCTGGTGTGCCTGGTGGGCGAGGATATTCGCGGACACAATGGCATTGCTGGACAGGTGTTTTCGGCGATCAGCCATGTGAATGTGCGGATGATCTCGCAGGGGGCGAGCGAGATCAACATGAGCTTCATGATCGACGAAGAAGATGTGGAGGAGGCGGTGCGGAGTCTGCATGGGTACTTCTTTGCGAATCCGGATGAGACGGTGTTTGATGTCGCGGCTCGTGTCGCGCTCGAGAGCAAGGCTTAGGAGAGGAACGCATGCGGGTACTGGTTCTGGGACAGGGCAAGACGGGAAAACTGGTGGCCGAGGTTGCGGCTGAGCGTGGGCATAGCGTGCATGTGCTCGATGCAAAGGAGAATGCGCATGCGTCGGCGTTGACACCACCGTTTGTGGCGGGGTTCGACGTGGTGATCGACTTCACTACTCCTGAAGCCGTGGTGCAGAACATGAAGGCGGTGCTGGCGACGGGGGCGAAGATGGTGGTCGGCACGACGGGCTGGTACGACAGACTCCAAAATGCACGGGAGCTTGTGGAACGGAAGCAGGCCGGGCTGTTGTATGGGACGAACTTTTCCATCGGCGTGCAGGTGATGTTTCAGCTTGCGGCGAAGATGAGCGATCTGCTGAAGAGCGCCGGGTATTCGTTTGCGATTGAAGAGACGCATCATGTGACGAAGCTGGATTCGCCTTCGGGGACAGCGATCAGCCTGGCCGAGGTGGTGAAGCGCTCGGCAGGATTGGACGATGTTCCGATTACGGCGCACCGGCTGGGTGATGCAGCTGGGACGCATGTTCTTGAGGCAAAGAGTAAAGCAGACAAGCTGATCCTGACGCATGAGGCTCACTCGCGGCGAGGGTTTGCCGAGGGGGCGGTACGGGCGGCGGAGTGGTTATCGACGCGGACTGGCTGTTATGACTTTCAGGATGTTTATACGCAGATGTAGTTGCGTTTGGTCGCAGTGAAAGAAGGATGATGATGAGCGTTGCGGAAGCTGTGAAGTTTGCTGATTTGACGTTGGACGAGAAGCTGGATCGGCTGGCTGAAGTGGCTGTGCGTGTGGGCCTGGGGTTGCGGGCAGGGCAGGAGCTGATTATGTCGTCGCCGATGGAGGCGTTGCCACTTGCGCGCAAGATTACGGAGCAGGCGTATAAGGCGGGGGCGCTGCTGGTGACAACGTTCTACTCGGACGACCCGAGTGTGTTGGCGCGATATGAGTATGGGCCGGATGCGAGCTTCGATTTTGCTCCGGCGTGGTTGCAGGATGGGATTGCGGCGGGGTTCAGGAGCGGGGCGGCGCGGCTGGCGATTGCGGGTGGGAATCCGGCGCTGCTGGCTAAGCAGGATCCGGCGAAGGTGGCGCGGGCGAATGTTGCAGCTTCGAAGGCGGGCAAGCCTGCGATGGAGTTGATCACGCGGCACGAGATCAACTGGACGATTGTGGCGTGCGCGACGCCGGAGTGGGCGAAACTGGTGTATCCGGGCGAGCCGGAGGATGTTGCTGTTGCGAAGCTGTGGGAGGCGATCTTTGTTGCGTCTCGTGTGAATGTGGATGATCCGGTTGCGGAGTGGCAGCGGCATGGCGACAGACTGAAGAAGCGCGTGGATATGTTAAATGCGAAGCGGTATTCGGCGCTGCACTTCAAGAACCCGGTGACGGATCTGACGGTTGGGCTTGCGGACGATCATCTGTGGGCTGGTGGTGGGACTACGGCGGGTAATGGGATTTATTGCCAGCCGAATATTCCGACCGAGGAGTGCTTTACGACTCCGCATAAAGACCGCGTGGATGGGAGGGTACGCGCTTCAAAGCCGCTGTCGCACCAGGGAACGCTGATCGAAAATATCGAGGTGCGGTTTGAGGGTGGGAAGATCGTCGAGGCCAGGGCTACGGCGGGCGAGGATGTTTTGAACCGACTGATCTCGACCGATGATGGTGCTCGGCGGCTGGGTGAGGTGGCGCTGGTGCCGCATGGTTCGCCGATTGCGCAGAGCGGGGTGCTGTTCTGGAACACGCTGTTTGATGAGAATGCGGCGAGCCACATTGCGCTGGGGCAGGCTTACTCTACGTGCATCATCGGCGGCGAGAAGATGGATGCGGCGGAGCTGGCGTCACGTGGAGCGAACGAGAGTTTGATCCATGTGGACTGGATGATCGGGTCAGGCGAGATGGATGTCGATGGTATCGCGGCCGATGGTGTGACGGAGCCGTTGATGCGTAAGGGTGAGTGGGTTTAGCCCTCTGCGATTGAAGGATTGAGTCACGAGTCAGACACTTTCGGCGCGACTAAGGTTGAATCAGAGCAGCTGTATCCCGAAGATTTGCGGCAGACTATAGGGCGGCCCGCCAGCCCTTGTGCGGCTGACTCTTCCATACATGGGGCTCGCCTCATGCTGGTAT
>DATDHL010000480.1:0-3187 GCA_036521575.1 Edaphobacter sp.
AATTGCGGAGGGTGTTCTGCGAGTCTCGCTGTTTATTACCTGCTACAACGACACGCTGTTTCCTGAGACAGGCAAGGCCGTGGTTAGAGTGCTGGAACGGCTGGGGCACACGGTGGAGTTTCCTGCAGGACAGACCTGCTGCGGACAGATGCATTGGAATACAGGGTATCAGGCGGAGGCCCTGCCGCTGGTGGCTCGGTTTGTGGAGCAGTTCAAGGGGGCGGAAGCCGTGGTAGTGCCTTCGTCGTCTTGTGTGGCGATGATTCGGGATCATTATCCGAAGATGGCGGCTTCACTGAAAGACGAGAAGCTGATTGCTGAGGTTGAGGCGTTGGTGCCGCGGGTGTTTGAGTTTTCGGAGTTCTTGACGAAGCGGCTGGGGCTGGAGGATGTGAGGGCTTACTATCCGCATCGGGTGACGTATCACGCAAGTTGTCATGGGCTGCGGAATCTTGGGTTGGGGGATGGGCCGCAGAAGTTGCTGAAGGCGGTGCGGGGGATTGATCTGGTCGAGATTGAAGGGCTGGAGCAGTGCTGCGGGTTTGGTGGGACGTTTGCCGTGAAGAATGCGGATGTCTCTAGCGCGATGCTTGCGGAGAAGACTACTGCGGTGCTGAATACGGGGGCGGAGGCTTGTACGGCTTGCGATAACAGCTGTTTGATGCATATTCAGGGGGCTTTGCATCGGCAGAGGACGGGAGTTAGAACCGTGCATCTGGCGGAGATTTTGGCTGGGGAAGAAGGAGTGGGGCGATGAGTGGAGTGGCACTGGATCCTACTACGGCGCCTGCGTTTCCGATGGCGGCTAAGGCTGCGATGGGGGATACGCAGCTTAGGAAGAATGTTCGTCATGCTACAGAGGTGATTCAGGCTAAGCGGGCTCGGGTGGTGGGCGAGATGCCGGATTGGCAGCAGCTGCGTGAGGCGGGGAAGCAGATTCGTCAGCACACGATGGAGCATCTGGATTTTTATCTGGAGGAGTTTGAGCGGAACTGCACGCGGGCTGGTGGGGTGGTGCACTGGGCGAGGGATGCGGCGGAGGCTCGGCAGATTGTTACGGAGTTGGTGAAGGCGAGTCGGTCGGATGAGGTCATCAAGATCAAGTCGATGACTACGGAAGAGATTCATCTGAATGATGCGCTGGAGGCGGCGGGGGTTCGGGCGTATGAGACGGATTTGGCGGAGCTGATTATTCAGCTGGGGCATGATCAGCCCTCGCATATTGTGGTTCCGGCGCTGCATAAGAATCGGCAGCAGATTCGGGAGATTTTTCAGCGGGAGATGAATCTGCCGGAGTTGGGTGAGAAGCCGGAGGACCTGGCGGATGCGGCGCGGCGGTTTCTGCGCGAGAAGTTTTTGCGGGTGAAGACGGGGGTGAGTGGGGCTAATTTTTTGATCGCGGAGACGGGCGGGGTTTGCATCGTCGAGAGCGAGGGCAATGGAAGGATGTGCCTGACGTTGCCGGAGACGCTGATTACGATTGCCGGGATCGATAAGGTGCTTCCGCGGTATCAGGATCTGGAGGTTGTGCTGCAGTTGCTGCCGCGGTCGGCCACCGGGGAGCGGATGAATCCTTATAACTCCATCTGGACGGGGGTGCGGGAGGGGGATGGGCCGCAGACGTTTCATGTGGTGCTGATGGACAATGCGCGGACGCAGGTGCTGGCCGATGAGGAGGGGCGGCAGACGCTGAATTGCATTCGGTGTGGAGCTTGCCAGAATGCTTGCCCGGTGTATCGGCAGACGGGGGGACATGCGTATGGGAGTGTGTATGCGGGGCCGATTGGCGCGATTCTGACGCCGCAGTTGCAGGAGATGCATCATGCGCAGTCGCTGCCTTATGCCTCGTCGCTGTGTGGGGCTTGCTATGAGGTTTGTCCGGTGAAGATCAATATTCCGGAGGTGCTGATTCATCTGCGGAATAAGGTGGTGAAGCAGAATGGCCTGAATACCGAGTCGTTGGCGATGAAGACGATGGGGATGATCTTCCGGAGCGAGGCGAGGTTTAGGTCGGCTCAGCGGTTGGGGCGGATGGCGGAGGCTCCGCTGGTAAGGAAAGATGGGCAGGGTGAGGGGTGGATTGGCTGGTTGCCGGGGATTCTTGGGGGATGGACGCAGGTGCGGGATCTGCAGGCTATGCCGAAGGAGACGTTTCGTGAGTGGTGGGAGAAGAGGGGAAAGAAGAGTAGTGACTAAGACGAAGAAAACTCGAACCATGACGTATCTGGAGGTCGCAGATACGCTCGAAAACTTCGTGGAGCATCGAGGTGGTCAATGGGACTGGGACAATTTTATGTCTGACGTATCCTTCGAAGACGATGAGTTTCTAAAGCAGTTACAGAAGCGCATGATTCGTCTGAGTGATGACTTCCCGCCAGGGAAGGAAGGTGGGTTTTGTGGCCCTGAAGGGGTTCAAATAATACGCAGCTACGTCAAGGAGTTAAGAAATAGAGGGACAACACGGGCTGAGGTGCTGCGGCGGATTCGTGCGGCTAAGGGTGGGGCTAGCGATGAGGCTGGTGTGCGGGTTGCGTGGGCTGCGGTGCAGCGTGGGTATCGGCGGACAGCTTCGCTTGAGAGGCCGGCGGTGATTGAGCTGCTTGAGGACCGGCTGCGGGATTATGACGCGCATGTGGTGCGGGCAGGTCGTGGTGATATTGCGGTAACTGTTGGAAAAATGCTGGACAAACGCGGTAAGCGGCGGATGGTTGTTCCGGTGGGGATTGCGGCGGAGTGGCTTCCGTCCGGGTTTGAGTTTGTGATGGATGAGGGGCTGTCGGCTGCGGAGCTGGATGGGTTCGATGGGGTGATGACTGGCTCGACGATTGCGATTGCGGAGACAGGTACGGTGGTGCTGCAGAATGCGGCGGGGCAGGGCAGGCGGGTAGCTACGTTGGTTCCGGATTATCACCTGTGCGTTGTGCGGGTGGAGGACGTGGTGGAGACGGTTCCGGAGGCAATGGATCGGCTGGCGGCTACGGCTGATCTACCGACGACGTTCTTCTCGGGGCCTTCGGCTACGGCGGATATCGAGATGACTCGCATTAAGGGAGTGCATGGGCCGCGGTTTCTGGATGTAGTGCTGTGTGGCGAGGTTTGAGCCTAGAGTGGTGAGTTGGGCCTGGGAGTAAGTTGGGGAGGTGAAGAATCTTTTTGACAAGGGCTGGGGGGATGGTGCAGTCTGCTT
>DATDHL010000481.1:0-3388 GCA_036521575.1 Edaphobacter sp.
CGACGTCCGGGAACTTGGACCTGCCGGGAGGGCAATCGAGGAACCGGCAACGCGGGATTTTTGCGTCCGCATCGTATAATCATGTTTTCACTTCAGCGCGCTGCCGCGTGTTTCATCTGCGAGCAGGCCAGCACCATCCGGAAGGCCCCATGCCCGAACAAGTAAAGAAAAGGCTAGAAGAAGAGATCAAACAGCTTGAGTACGAACTGACGACCGAGTTGCCGGCGGAGATCAAGAAGGCTGTCGCGCTCGGCGACCTGAGCGAAAACGCGGAATACCACATGGCGAAGCAGCGTCAGGTCTTCGTCAACGCCCGTCTTGGCCAGTTAAAGAAGCGCATGGGCGAGCTGGCGATGGTCAACCTCGTCAATATTCCTCATGACAAGGTGGGCTTTGGAGCCTCGGTCACCGTCTTTGACACCAGCAAGGACGAGGAGATTCAGTACAAGCTCGTCACCAGCGAGGAGTCCGATGTGGTCAAGGGACTGATCTCGACCACCTCGCCAATCGGCCGTGCACTGCTCGGCAAAAAGGTGGGTGAAGTCGCTACCGTGATCACCCCGAACGGCAAGCGCGAGCTCGAGATTCTGAAGCTGGTTACCATTCACGACGCCTCAGAGTAGACTTTTGGCCCACGGCCTGTCCCGTGGAAATAAAGAGGCGACAGAGCGGGGCAGCACGCCCCTGAGGTAGGTTTTTGACCTGGACAAGCGCATTCGGTAAAGGCAGCGGCTGGCTCCTGCAGAAGATCGTCAACGGTCTGGCGCTGACCCGCATCTCGCCCAATGCGCTGACCTTTATCGGCCTGCTGATCAACATCGTGGCGGCGCTGGTCTTTGGTTATGCCAAGGGCAGCAATGCGAATCGGATGTTCTTCTATGCGGGGCTGATCATCATCGGGGCCGGCATCTTCGACATGGTCGATGGCAGGGTGGCCCGCCAGACCAATCAGGTCTCGGTCTTCGGTGCGTTCTTCGACTCGGTGATGGATCGCTACTCCGACGTCGCAATCTTCTTCGGGCTGCTGGTGTTTTATGCTCGCGGCAACCGGCTGTTTTACGTTGGGCTGGTTGCGTTCGTGATGACGGCCTGCGTGATGGTCAGCTATACCCGAGCACGTGCCGAGGCATTGATTGGCACCTGCAAGGTTGGGTTTATGGAGCGGCCGGAGCGGATCGTGTGCGTCATTCTCGGCGCGCTGTTCAACAAATGGGGCGTTATGGCACCGGCGCTTTGGGTGCTGGCGGTCTTCTCGACCATCACGGTCATCCATCGCATCCGGTATACCTACCTTGAGACCGAGCGCCTGAAGGCTCTCGCCGCTGGGCGGGACGTCGAGAGTCCAGCGGCGACTGCGCGCTAGATACTTCTCCTACTCACTACGCCACCGCATTCCGCTCCCGTTCATACCTGTATCCATGAGTTTTGAAGACTTCGTTCAGATACGTTCCTTTTGAAGGTGCGGCACGGAAGGCGGCGTACTCCTCGGACGGGACATCGAAGTAGCGATACGTGCCGCGCTTGCCTCGAAACACGATTGTCAGGACGCGAGACTCTGGGTTGTAATGCATCGCGGCGATGACCGTTGAAGGCATCGGTAGGCTCCGGCAGGGGCAGACCCGTAAACTACGGCGCTCCCGTAAACTTAGGATGCGATGAGTAACAAACCCGTTCTCCTGATCCACGGTGGCGCCTGGGCGATGCCCGATGAGGCCGTTGCAGCACACGAAACCGGCATTGCCAATGCGCTGGCTGCGGGCTACGGCCTGCTCGAAAAAGGAGCGAGTGCCGTGGATGCGGTTGAAGCCGCGGTGGCCGTGATGGAGGACGACGAGACCTTTGACGCCGGACGCGGCTCCTTCCTGACGCAAGATGGCCGCGTGCAGATGGACGCTCTGCTGATGAACGGAGCAAACCTGCGCACCGGCGGCGTGGCCTGCGTCGAGAGGCTGCGTAATCCGATTCGCGCTGCGCGGCTGGTTCTCGATAAGAGTCCGCATATCTATTTTGTCGGCACGGGCGCTGAGCGATTTGCGCGCCAGCATGGCATGGCTTTGTGCGACAACATGGAACTTGTGATTCCGCGCGAGCAGGAGCGTCTGTATAAGGCACAGGAGGCGGAGTTGGCTGGTCTTCGGGACACGACCTTTTCGGGGCCGCTCGCGATTCCAGCCGATGACCCTCACGCCTCGCACGATACGGTGGGCGCGGTGGCGCTGGATGCTGAAGGTAACATCGCCTCCGGAACCAGCACAGGGGGCACGCTCAACAAAGCTCCGGGGCGTGTCGGCGACTCATCGCTGATCGGCTGCGGCTGCTACGCGGACAATCTCTCGGCGGCAGTTTCGCTAACAGGGTGGGGGGAGCCGATCATGAAGCTCGTGCTGGGCAAGTGGGCGGTCGATCGGGTTGCAGCAGGAGCCAGTCCGCAGGATGCCGCGCAGGCCGCCATAGACTATCTCTTCCAGCGACTCGGAGGTCACGGAGGCATCATCCTGCTCGGGCCGGACGGCCGCGTTGGGCTTGCTCACAATACGCCGCGGATGGCCTGGGGCCTCCAGACTGAGGCCGGGGCGCAACTGGGCGTGACGCGCAATCCTTAGGTAGCGCATCCAAAGAATCTGCATGAACGACACTCTTTTTCCTAAACCGCCGCGAGAACCAGACGACCGATTGCCTCACATCCATCGTCTGCTGCTAGGGCACTACGGTCAGCCCAAGCCGCGTGAGCCCTGGGACCCGCTCAAACAGTTCATCTACTCCCTGCTGTCGACGCGCACCAAGACCGAGACTACGCATCAGGTAGTGCGGCATCTGCAGACACGCTTCGCCAGCTGGGATGATCTGCGCGATGCCAGAGTGAGCGAGATTGAAGATGCGATCCGCGACGTGACCTTTCCCGATCAGAAGGCCATTCAACTCAAGGCCTCGCTCGAGCAGATCACGCATCGCTATGGCAAGCTGACGCTGGACTTTCTCGCACACTACCGTACCGACAAGATTCGTGCGTGGCTCGAGCAGTTTCCCGGTGTCGGGTCGAAGACCAGCGCGGCGGTGGTCAACTTCAGTACGCTTCGCCGACGGGCGCTCTGCGTCGACTCGCACCACCTCCGCGTAACGCAGCGGCTTGGTCTAACGCCACGCGCTGATGCCGCCACCACGGAGGAACGCCTGATGCGGCTCGTCCCCGAGACCTGGACGGCCGAGATGCTGGACGACCACCATACCCTGATCAAGATTCATGGCCAAAGGCTCTGCACCTTCAACGATCCGCGATGCGGGGACTGCCCCTTGCTGAAGCTCTGCCCGTTTGGAAAGAAGCGGGTCTCAACTCCTGACATTACCGCTTCGTAGTGCTATCGCACCGGCTAGCTCTTGCAAAATGAAT
>DATDHL010000482.1:0-2288 GCA_036521575.1 Edaphobacter sp.
CCGTTGTAATGTCATTGGCGACTTTGTCTTCGACTAGTGCCGCTTCCAGTAGCATGCTGATCCGTTTGCTCTTCCAGTCCATGCAGTAATCCTAAACCTCATCAGAAATTGCGGCGCGCAAGGTGTTTGACGAACAACGGCGCATTACGCATCAGTGCGCCGCAACATAATGTTTCGTTGCACCCGTGCGCTCATTGTGCACGTCGAAGCTCCCATCTGTGTTTGCGGCCAGATCCAGATAGTGTCCCTCATCCGTCCCAAGCGGATTCGCAATGTACTCAGGCGCAGTATTGTGTGCTTCGCCGCCCTCGGCGGAGTAGTGCAACTGCCAAAGCGTCTCCAATCCCGGAGACTTCGAAATGGTCTCGAGGGCAGGTGTCGACCCACCCTTCTTCTCGCCGTTGTCCATAATCGCCACGCGCGAATGAACCGCATCGACCAATGCCGGGCTCGAGCTCTGATACCACCCGTGATGCGAGACGATCAACACATCGACCTTACCGAGCCTATTCGTTGGGCACATCAGCTCCATCTCCTTGTCCCACGTCAGGTCACCGAGATCCAGCAGCCGTAATTTGCCGAAAGTGATCAACGTTCCAAGCGAGCGGCTGTTCTCCGTCTTATCCGCAGGCCGAGTCTCCGATATCTTGCAGAACTCGTTCGCCTGTCCGCCGCCCGGTAAAGACCCCTGCAACAGATTTCCATCCGCGCTCACCACGGTCACGTGCATCCCCGCAATCGGCAAAACGTCACCGGGCCGCGCCAGAATCCGCTTGTATTTTCCATCGGCGAGCACCTTCTCATACGCTGTATATCTCTCGACCGTGGGAGCATTGTCGAGCTCGCGATTCGGCCCATGATCGATAAAAGTCCCCACTGGGATTCGCTGCACCAATTGCGGCACACCGCCTACATGATCGTCATGAAAGTGAGTGATCAGCACGTAGTCGATCTTGCTCAATCCAGCCTTCTTCGCCACTGCTGCGATCCTGTCTGCATCGCGATAGTTGTTGCCCGGCCAGCCCGTATCGATCAGCAGCGACTCTCCCTTCGGCGTAACGAACAGCGTCGCCTGTCCGCCCTCGACATCCACAAAATAGACTCGCAGCTTGCCCGCCGTACTCTCAGGCTTTTGCGCCCGTGCCCCCGCCACCGCACCAGCAAGCGCTCCGACCACAGCCAACAGACACAGGTATCGCAAAACCTTCATCATTGTTTCTCCTTATCCGCCTTCGCCGGAGCCTGTACCGTAGCACGCATAGCTCCAGTTGAAATTCCCCCATCCACCAGCAGCGTCTGCCCAGTCACGTAACGGCTGGCCTCCGAGGCAAGAAACACCACCGCACCATCGAGATCATGCGCCTGACCGGGCCGCTTCAACGGAATTCGATCCACCAGATACTCCACCCACTCCTTGCTCTCGTACAGCACCTTGTTCTGTTCTGTTTTGAACCACCCCGGCGCGAGACAGTTCACAGTAATTCCGTATTTACCCCAGTCATCCGCAAGGCTCATCGTGAGTTGTCGCACTCCGCCCCGGCTCGCGCCATACGGGGCAAGCCCTGCATACCCAAACACGCTCGTCACCGATCCGATATTGATGATCCGCCCATACCCATGCGGCACCATGCGCCGAGCTATCTGCTGCGCCACAAAAAAACTTCCCCGCAGATTCGTATCCAGCACCAGATTCCAGTCGTCCCACGTCACATCGAGCGCCGGCTTCCGCACGTTGCATCCTGCATTGTTGATGAGGATGTGCACCTGCCCTACCGCTGCCTCAGCCGCCGCCGCCATCTGCTCGATGCTGCCGTGGTCGCGCACATCCAGTTCCAGCGGAATTGCCCTGCGTCCGAGCGCCTCAATCTCCGCGACAAACCCAGCCAGATCATCCATCTTCCGGCTAGTGATGATCAGATCAGCTCCAGCCTTCGCCAGCGCCCGTCCGAAGTGCTGGCCCAATCCCCGGCTAGCACCTGTCACCAACGCCACCTGTCCACTCAGGTCAAATAGACCATCACTCATAGTCACCGCACCACGCCTTCCGGTTCGTCCTGAAGTTCGGGAGGCTCCCGAGGATCAAGCACCACCTTCATCAGATTCGGCTCTCCTCCATGCAGGCGCTCGAACCACCGCGGCCCATCGCTGATTGGCGCAACTGCCGTGATCAACGGTCCCACCCGTATCTTTCCCGTCGAGATCAGCTCCATCGCCTGCGGATACTCTCCCGCCGAAGCGCACGAGCCCTGCAGCCGAATCTGTCGCGACACCACCTTCTGCAACGGCAA
>DATDHL010000483.1:0-2068 GCA_036521575.1 Edaphobacter sp.
GTTAGCCCGTCTTCGCAGCGGCACGCGCCTTGCTGTTACAGAGGTAATGGTCCTGTTCAGCGGTCGAAGCAGCCCGTTCATCCGGCTGTACCGGGACGAAACATGCCATGTCCTCCTGAGGGAGGGCTCGACAACGCGGGTTCTCCGTGCGAACCGCCCTCCCCAGGTGCCGATTCGAGAGAGAACGCTCAGCTGAAACGCGAGCTCTGTCGGATTCAGGCAGAGGTGAAGGTCGGGCGGAGCTATAACCGGAAGTTGTGGATGACGAGAAAAGGCGACGTACCCTTCTGGGGATGTGCTGGAGGTCAACCCCAGGACCCCGGTTAGCGCCGGGGAGAAAGGTACGCCACCCATGCTGGAGCTTATCACTGGACGGACGACGACGGAGACGGAGGGGGCAGTCCGGGGCACGTTGGATGAGCTGGCCCGGGAAGGGGCCCGGCGGATGATCGAGGTCGCGCTGCAGCTCGAGGTCGAGGAGTACGTCAGCCGGCATCGGGGCGGGCGCGATGCGACGGGCCACGCCGTAGTCGTGCGCAATGGGACCGCCCGCCCGCGGACCGTCACGACGGGCGTCGGGCCGATTCCGGTGGCGGCGCCCCGCGTGAATGATCGGCGCATCGTCGAGGGCCAGCGGCAGCGGTTCACGAGCGCGATCCTGCCACCCTACCTGCGCCGATCGCCCCGCCTGGCCGGGGTCCTGCCCCTGCTGTATCTGCACGGCCTGTCCTCGGGTGACTTTCGGGAGGCCCTGCCGGCCCTGCTCGGGCCGGAGGCCGCCGGGCTGGCGCCCAGCACCATCACACGGCTGACCAAGAGCTGGACGGCCGAGTATGAGGCCTTTCGCCGGCGGGATCTCGCGGATCGCGACTACGTCTACCTCTGGGCCGACGGCATCCACTTCACGATCCGCTTGGAGGACGAGCGGCTGTGTGCGCTTGTGCTCATCGGCGTCCGACCGGATGGGACCAAAGAAGTGGTCGCCCTGGAAGACGGCTATCGGGAGAGTGCCGAGAGCTGGCGCGCCGTGCTCCGCGATCTCAAGCGCCGCGGGATGCACGCGCCGGTTCTGGCGATCGGCGATGGCGCGCTCGGCTTCTGGGCCGCGGTGCGAGAGGTGTGGCCCGAGACGGGGGAGCAACGCTGCTGGGTCCACCGAATCGTCAATGTCCTGGACAAGCTGCCCAAGGCGCTGCAGCCGCGGGCCAAGCAGGCGCTGCACGCCATGCTGTACGCTGAGACGCGGACGGCCTGTGAGCGGGAGATCCGCCGCTTCACCGCCGAGTACGGCGCCAAGTTTCCCAAGGCGGTGGCCGCGCTCACGACGGACCAAGAACGGCTGCTGACCCTGTTCGATTACCCAGCGGAGCACTGGAAGCACCTGCGGACCACGAACCCGATCGAGTCCACGTTCGCGACGGTTCGGCTGCGCGAGCGCGTCACGAAGGGCGCGGGCTCGCGCACGGCGGGCCTGACCATGGCGTTCAAGTTGCTCGAAGCGGCGCAGCGCCACTGGCGGCGGCTCGACGGCGCTGAACTCATCCCGCTAGTGCGAGCCGGCGTTCGGTTCGTTGATGGCGCGCGTATGGAGCGGCAGGAGGAGCGGAAGAAGGGCGCCGCCTGATCTCACTCAATCCACAACTCTTGACGATAGCTCTGGAGTAGCGACTGCGGGATCGTCAGGCCGAGGGCTTTGGCGGTCTTGAGGTTGATGACCAGCTCGAACTTGGTGGGCTGCTCGACTGGGAGGTCTCCGGGCTTGGCCCCTTTGAGAATCCTGTCGACGTAGACAGCAGCACGACGCCAGGCCTGCCGGATATTGGGTCCGTACGACATAAGGCCACCGAGCTCCACGAACTCCCTGTATGGAAAGACTGTCGGGAGGCGGCTGCTAGCGGCGAGCGAGACGATGCGCTCCCGATGAAAGAAGGTCGTGGCCCCGGCACTGACCACCACCGCACCGACGCGCTCCCGGCGGATCTCAGCCCAAGTGCTCTTGAGATCGCCCTGCGCACTGAGGTCGAGGCGCAGGACTCTGACACCTAGCCGGTCCGCCGCCGCCTTCACG
>DATDHL010000484.1:0-3850 GCA_036521575.1 Edaphobacter sp.
CGGTGGTGCTGCAGAGCGTGACGATTCCGTTTCCGTTTTACAACCGGTTTGTGCGGATTCTTGATGGCGGTGTTCATTGGGGCGTCCAGAACTATTTTGTGGATAGCCCGGAGCTGTTCGATCGGGAGAGCTTTTATGGCACGCCGTCGGGGGATTATCCGGACAACGCCGAGCGCTTTGGCCTGTTCAGCCGTGCGGTGATTGAGGCGACGAAGATCATGGGGGTTCCGGACGTATATCACGTGCACGACTGGCAGGCGGCGATGGTCGCTGTGCTGATGCGCTCCACCTACTACTTCGATCCCGTGCTGCGGCATGTTCCCGCAGTGCTGACTATTCACAATGCAGGCTATCAGGGCTTATTTCCACCGCGCACGATTGAGACGCTGCTGCTGCCGTGGGAGATGTTCACCTTCGAGAAACTGGAGCAGAATGACAATCTCAACTTCCTGAAGGGCGGAATCGTGTATGCCGACGCGCTCACGACGGTGAGCCGGAAGTATGCGGAAGAGATTCAGACGCCGGAGTATGGCAATGGCCTTGACAGTGTGCTTCAACGTCGCAGCGGCGATCTGTTCGGCATCCTGAATGGGGTTGATTACGAGGAGTGGAATCCGGCGACGGACCGGCATATTGCGGCGCACTACTCGGCTGAGAAGCTTGCAGGGAAGAAGGAGTGCAGGCGCGATCTGCTGCATGCGTTTGGCTTTGAAAATGTGAGCGATGAGACGGCGGTGATTGGCGTGGTCTCGCGGTTTGCTACGCAGAAGGGCTTTGACTTTATCGTCGACATTATGGACCGGTTGGTTGAGGAAGATGTCGTCCTGGTGATGCTGGGCAACGGCGAGGAATACTACGAGCGGCTACTGGTGGAGATGGCACTGAGGCATCCTCAGAAGATGCGCGTGAAGGTGAAGTTCGACAATGTGGTGGCGCATAAGATCGAGGCGGGATCTGACATGTTTCTGATGCCTTCACGCTATGAGCCGGGTGGGCTGAACCAGATTTATAGCCTGAAGTATGGGACGATCCCGATTGTGCGCGCTACGGGTGGGCTCGATGACACGATTGACGAGCAGCCGAATGGCGGCGGCAATGGATTTAAGTTCTGGGGGTATGATTCCGCGGGGCTGCTGGATGCGATTCATCGTGCGCTTGCTACCTTCAAGAACAAGAAGGAGTGGACCGCGATGATGAAGCGGGGCATGGCGCAGGACTTCTCGTGGGAGAAGCCGGCGCAGGAGTACGTGCGGGTGTATGAGCGGGTGGTTCAGAATCGGAGTTAGGTATTCGGATCAAGTGTCAGCGGGACGCCCGAGCCGAGTTAAGACTTAACACCGATTTACACCGATAAAACCGATCAAAAACATGCGATGAGCAGATGACGAACAAGAGTCTCTGCTCATCGCATTCAAAATTTGCTCTAGGCTGTTCGTCGTCTTTGCAGGAAATAATGCAAAGGGATTCCGAGCAGGATGACGCCGGTGCCTATGAGCGAGTTGCGGGGCTGGTCGGCGAAGGAGAATACGAGTAAGACGATTGCGGCGAGGATGAAGAGCACGGGGAGGACGGGGTATCCCCAGACGCTGTAGGGGCGGGTGGCGTTGGGCTCGCGTTGGCGGAAGACGAAGACTGTACTGGCGGTGAGGGCGTAGAAGAACC
Source organism: Edaphobacter sp. (assembly GCA_036521575.1). Classification (GTDB taxonomy): domain Bacteria; phylum Acidobacteriota; class Terriglobia; order Terriglobales; family Acidobacteriaceae; genus Edaphobacter. The sequence continues at coordinate 1,663 of DATDHL010000484.1, forward strand.
ACTCGGCGAAGATGGCAAGAGAGAAGAGCGCCTGGAACTTGCCGATGGCTAGCAGCAGCAGGGAACTGAGGACTGCCTGGAGGATTAGCGCGGTGGATGGTGTGTGGAATCGCGGATGCACGTGGGCGAGCTGCTTGAAGAAGAGGCCATCGCGGGCGGCAGCGAAGGGGACTCGCGCTCCGGATAGGGATGAGCCGACGAAGGTGGCGCAGATGCTGACGGCCATGCCGATGGAGACGAGGGCTGCTCCCCAGTGGCCGGCGATCATGCGCATGGCGTCGGCGGCGGGGCGGTCAGCGGCGGCTATGGTGGCGGCGGGCAGAACGTATTGGATGGCGGCGTTGGTGAGCATGTAGAGGCCGCCTACGATGGCTATGCCGCCGACGAGGGCGATGGGCATGCTGCGCTGGGGGCGCTGGATCTCACCGGCCATCTGGGTGACGTCGCTCCAGCCGTCGTAGGCCCAGAGCGCGGCGATGAGGGCGATCATAAAGCCGGCGAAGCCTCCGCGGGCTCCTGTGAACTCGGTGGCGAAGTTGTGCCAAGTGCCGGTGCTCGACGCACTGAAGCAGAAGCCTGCTATGACGACGATCAACAAGACCTTGAGCCAGGTGAGTGCTAGCTGGACGTTGCCTGACTTGCGTGTGCCGAGAATGTTGAGGCCGGTGATGAGCCACGTCATCGCGATTGCGAAGATTTGGCTCCAAAGCATGCTGCCGAATGCCGGGCGAGAGAAGAAGCTGAAGATGGCGAAGGTTCCGAGGACTCGCGCGAGGCCTGCGGCTATGGTGGCGATGGAGGCGGGCTTGGCGACGGTGATCCATGTCCACATGTAGAGGAAGCCAGTGAGGTCGCCGTAGGCTTCGCGGAGGAAGGCGTACTCTCCGCCGTAGTAGGGGCGGGCGGCTGCGATCTCGGCGTAGGTCATGGAACCGAAGAGCGAGAGCAGGCCACCGACGATCCAGACGGCGTAGACCATGCGCGACGAGCCGACGGCGGCCATCATCTCGCGCGGGACGAGGAAGATGCCGCTGCCGATGATGATGCCGACAACGATAGAGGTGGCGTGCGACGCGTTGAGGACGCGGGGTAGCTCTTGCTGGGTTTCTTTCATGGGTTGCAGGGAGGGTAGCATATCGCTGCCGGATTGAGGGAATTCTAAATGTAGTGCTTGAGGCTGGGCCAGTCGTCGAGGATGTTTTTGTGGCGGTGGCGGACGAGGTAGATGGTGCGGTGCTCGTAGGGCATGGCGTAGGGGTGGTCCATGCGTCCGGCGATCTCGACGGAGTCGTAGAACTTGCGCATCTCTTCGGGTGTGGCGCCGTTGATGACGATCATGACCTCGCCGGTGTAGCCGTGTGGTCCCCAGAGCCAGTAGTTGTTGTGGCCGCTGATGGCGGTGGGCAGGCCGTGGCCGAGGAAGTTGATCGCGCTGGCTTCGCCGTAGTTCGAGCCGATGATACCGACTTTGGCCTGGTCTTCGGGCGAGAGGGAGTGGTAGATGCGAGTGACTTCGTCGACTTCTTCCTGCCAGCCGAAGCGATCGGCGTAGAACTGCGGGAGGGGGCCGTTGACCTGGTTTTCGTTGCTGTCGCCGGGGTTGTAGAGGTGGAGGGCCTTGGTGTAGACGATCCATGTCGGCGGGCTGAGGATGGGGATAGCGAGGGGCAGGATGATGGCGCCGACGAGGATGAGGACTCCTTCAAGGGCTGGGAAGGCGAAGATGCGGTTCTGGCGGACCCATTGGCGCTTCGAGAACCTCTGCTCCCATGCGATGCCTCCGGCGGCGAAGAGAACTGGGTAGATGGGGGCTACGTAGTAGTCCTTGGCGTGGAGGGCCATCATGATGGCGAGGAAGAACAGGTAAGTGAGGCCGAGCCAGCGCCAGGGTTTGGCTTGAGGGCTTCGCAGCAGCCAGACCAGGCCTGCTCCCCAGATGAGGAAGGTGAGAGGCTGGAGGTTCATGATTTGCTTGGCCAGGAATGGGAGCGGTGCGAGCTTGATGTTTTTGTTCTCGATCTGACCGTTGTGGAGGAACTCGAGGGTGGGCCAGTGGTTGTGAATCTGCCAGATCAGATTGGGTGAGGCGATCAGGATCATGATCGCGATGCCCACTGCTGCCCATCGGTTGAAGAGCAGGCGGCGTTGTGGGGTGCAGAGGAGGGCCAGCAGAAGCGCGATGAGGAAG
>DATDHL010000485.1:0-2929 GCA_036521575.1 Edaphobacter sp.
CGTAGGCGGCGACTACTACGACTTCTTCATCCTCCCCCCATACCGCGGCGACGCGGAGCGGCTCGCTCTCGCCCTCGGCGACATCTCAGGCAAAGGCATCTCCGCCGCCCTCCTCATGGCGAGCCTCCGCGCCAGCCTCCGCTCTGCAGCCCAGCTCCAACCCGGCGACCTGGCCACCCTCATGCGCCACGTCAACCGCCTCGTCTACGAGTCCTCCACCACCAACCGCTACGCCACCTTTTTCTACGCCGAACTCGACCCCGAAACCCGCGTCCTCACCTACGTCAACGCCGGCCACAACCCACCCCTCATCCTCCGCGGCACCGAGACCATTCCCCTCGAAGCCACAGGAACCGTCATAGGCCTGCTGCCCAACGTCCCTTACACCCGTTCCGCTGTCCGCATGCAACCGGGAGACGTCCTCATAGCCTTCACGGATGGCATCTCCGAAGCCATGAACGCCGCCGACGAAGAATGGGGCGAAGCCAACATGGTAGCCGCCGCCCAATCTCTCCTCTCACAACCCGCCTGCTCCACCACCGCCCAGCAACTCATCACCTGCATAGTGCAAGCCGCCGACCGCTTCACCGCCGGAGCCCCCCAACACGACGACATGACCCTCCTAATCTGCGCCATCCACTAATCAACAGCCCGGGTGCCCATCCTGAGCGCGCAAGATCGCGCGAAGGTTGGGGATGCACACAGACAGAAACCTGCAGTTGCACTTGCACTTGCGGTTGTCTTTGCCTTTGCCTTTGCTGTTGCTGTTGCTGTTGCTGTTGCTGTTGCTGTTGCTGTTGATGTTGATGTTGCTGTTGCCGTTGCACTTGCTTTTCTTGCTTGTCATCCCCGAAGGGGATCTGCTGTTGTAGTTGCCTTTGTTTTTGCTCGTCATTCTGAGCGCAGCGAAGAATCCCTGTATTTTCGAGGGGACCCTGAGCGAACGAACTGAGTCGAAGGGGACCCGAGTGCCGTTATTCCTCCGCAATCAAACAAAGAATTTAAACCGCCTTCGCAGCAAATTTAATAACCCCCCGCCCACCATCCGCCTCGCCATCAAAAACAGTGAAATACCCATTCATCAGCGGCAACCCAAGAATCGAAAGCCCCGGACTCCCTTTGTGATGGCCGACACCGCCGCACCAACCTTCAGCGTGTTGACCTGCAGGTAGTCCGACGGCGCCACCTGCGAAACATCCGCGGTATTGCCCTGGAGGATGAAGGTCAGGGTAGGCCAACCAGTCTGAACGTCCGCCGCACAGACCAGCTTGTTGTCAAGGATCGACTGAGTCAGCAGCGTCTGCTGTGCCGAACTGAACTTCGATATCACGGCCTTCAGCATCTGCGGAGGCAAATTAAGGCTGTTCGTGCCGCTATCGACGATCGAATTGGAGGGCATACCTTTCGGGCCGTTCATGCCAGCGACAATCGATCCGTATTACCAACGATCACAGACTTAAGGTTTGTGTTGTACCACTCATTGGCCCTTGCCATCAAAAACAGACCACCCACAAACCACGCTTCCCACACTTTTCTCCACCAACAAACCACCAAAAACCTACTTCAAATCCATCACCACAATCCGCCCATCCGAGTGAAAACTCCCCCCGGTAGCCGTCCTCGCCTCGATCATCGGATTATCCGGAGTCACATAAGCCGCACTGGAAAAAACCCCCGCAGCATCGAAGCTCTGCAGCAAATAATCCCGCTCTTTATCGATCTCCGGATCGATCTTATGCGTCACCTTCCCATTCCGCTGATCCTTCTCAAACCCAATGTCACGCGTCGAAGACCCCACCCAAACCGCCCGCCCGCCAATCGTCTTGTCCGTCCGCCAAACCCGCAGATGATGCCTCTCCGCCGCCACCATCAAAGGGTCCGCCCGAGCATACGACATATCCTGCGGTCGTCCGAATAAGTACAACGTACTCATAGGCATAGCCGTATAAGCTTCTTTATTCAGCGTAGCCATCAGCCCGCTCACAATCGCATCCTGCACCGACTTATCCACCGTCACCCACCCCGCCGCCTTGAACGCTGCCACCACCTGCTCCTGCGTTCCCACCAGACCGAAGTTCACCATATCTCCTTCATTGCCACCAGGAGCCGCCTGGTCCGTAACCCGCCGCGGAACATCCGCAAACATCTCAGCCGAAACCAACGAACTCACCGGCGTAGCAGTCGCAGACGAAGCCGCAGCCACCGCCTTCACCGCCGGAGCAAACGTCACCTTCACCGCGACACTCCCGGAAGCCGTCAGATCGCTACTCACATTCGCCCGCAGGTAAAGCGTCCCACTCGTAGGCATCGCGACGTTCCCATTCGCCCCAATCGAGAAGGGAACTGAAGCCCCCATATCGCTCACCCGCCCAATCAAAGCACCCACCTGCGCCTGGTTCAGCGGAAACTGCCGCAGCAGATCCTTCCACCCTCGAGCCAGCCCATCCGGCCCAACCTCCCGCCCATCCGACAGCGTAAAACTCCCGGTAGCAGTAAAGCTCGCCGTCTCCCCCGCGCCCAGCACCACGCCTGTATCCAGCCACTCTCCATCCTTCAGCGTGAACTCATAGTTCTGCTTATGTACCGGGACAGCCGCCGCACCGACCACCGGCTTGTCCCGCATACTCACAACTGCTTCCACCCGCGAGCCAACCCGAACGGTAGTCACCGGAGTAGTCGGAACCGCCGCTGTCGCCCCCGTCTGCCCCCCGGCAACCGCACCAACACCCAGTGTCAACAGCAGTACAGTGGCGCGTATCACCCAAACGTGCCGTCGCCTATCCGCTTGAAATCGTTTAGAGTGTTTCATATCGATGTCCTTTGTTAAGACGATAACCCCGGGCCAACGGCTTATGTCACTTACTCATCTCGTACGCAAAGCCGCTCGTTTCGCAGCATTTGCCTCTGTTGCTGTTGCACTCTCCGGCTG
>DATDHL010000486.1:0-3892 GCA_036521575.1 Edaphobacter sp.
ACCGAGGGCGGAGCCGCCCGCTTCGACGGCATCAACTTCAAAGTCTTCAACCAGGAGACCCACCCCACCGTCTTCACCAGCAACGACATCTGCTGCTTTGCCCAGAACGCCCCCGATAGCCTCTGGATCGGCACCTCCGGCGGCCTCCTCCAATACGGCCCCCTCGGCCTCCGCCGCTTCACCACCGCCGACGGCCTGCCCTCCTCTACCATCTACGGCCTGGCCGCGACCGACGACGCATCTCTCCTCGTCCTCACCCGCGAAGGCCTATCGCTCTTCGACTTCCGCACCAACCGATTCTCCTCTCTCAACCTGCCCCATCCCTCCACGCTCACGCAGGGCACCGACGGCAACGTCTGGATCACCTCTCCATCCGGCCTCTTTAAGTATCAGCATGGCCGCTTCATCCCCGTTCCCGTCAACCCCGCGCTCCCAATCGAACCCATCGAATCCCTCACCGTACTGCCCGATCACACCCTTTGGCTGCGGACCCGCACCACCCTCATCCAGCAGCGCGAAGGCCGCCAGCACCTCTGGACCATCGGCCGCGAACTCCCCGGCACGCGCATCGAATCCTTCCTGATCGACTCCCGCGGCACCCTCTGGGTCGGCACTAACAAAGGACTCGTCACCCTCGATCCCATCAACCCGCAGTCTCTCCCGCAACCCATCCCCGCCCTCAACGGCAACTCGATCCTCTCCCTCTTCGAAGACCGCGAACGCAATCTTTGGGTCGGCACCGAAAGCGCCGGTCTCCACATCCTCCGCTACCAGAACTTCCACTCCCTCACCGGCCTCTCCGACCAGATCATCAACGCCATCGTCCAGACCACCGACGGCGCGCTCTACGTTGGTACGAATGGCGACGGCCTCTACCGCTATCAGTTCGGCAAACTCACGCACATCTCCACGCACCAAGGCCTCGTCAGCGATATCATCCTCTCCCTCACCCCCGGCCCCGATGGCACACTCTGGATCGGAACCCCCGACGGCCTCAATCACCTGACCAGCTCCCGCATCCAGACCTACACCTCTGCCGACGGCCTGCCCGATGACCTCATCCGATCCCTTCTGCTTGACAGCAATGACACCCTCTGGATCGGAACCCGCCGAGGCCTCGCCCATCTTCAAAAGGGGCACTTCACCGTCCTTACCACCGCCAACGGTCTCCACAGCGACCTCATCGGAGCCCTCCTCCAATCGCCCAACGACGATCTCTGGATCGCCACCCTCGACGGCCTCTCCCGCCTGCACAACGGCGTCATCAACACCTACACCACCGCCGATGGCCTCTCCGGCAACGTCATCACCGCCCTCCTTGAAGACGACGGCGGCAGCCTCTGGATCGGAACCAAGGGCAACGGCCTCTCCCAGCGCACCTCCAAAGGCTTCACCTCGCTCCACCGCCCCGAACTCCCCCAGGACATCAACTCCATCCTCGATGACCATGCAGGCTATCTCTGGCTAGGCTCCAACCGTGGAATCGCCCGTGTAGCCTCTTCTGAACTCAAGATCTGCGGTTCATCGCCCCAATGCTCTCTTCACCTCAATAACTACGGGACCGCCGACGGCATGCCCACTGAGGAGACCTCCGCCAACGGCCACCCCGCAGCATGGCAGACCAACGACGGCCTCCTCTGGTTCGCCACGCGCAAAGGCGTTGCCTTTGTGGACCCCGCGCGCCTCCGGCAAAATAAGCTTCCTCCTCCCGTCATCCTCGAACGCGTCCTCATCGATGACATCCCGCTCGACCTCACCACTTCCCGTAACATCATCGGCCCCGGCCACAACCACTACGCCTTCGAGTTCGCCGGCCTCAGCTACTCCGCACCTTCCCGCGTCCTCTACCGTTACCTCCTCGAAGGCTTCGATAAGCAGTGGTCGCAACCCAGCCCCCGCCGGCTTGCGAACTACACCAACCTGCCGCCGGGCCGGTACCGCTTCCGCGTTCAAGCTGCCAACAACGACGGCATCTGGAACGAGACCGGAGCCACCATCGGCTTCTACGTCCGTCCACCGTTCTACCGAACCCTCTGGTTCGTCCTCATCGCCCTCGCAGCCCTCGCCGCACTTGCCGGGCTGATTTACGCGCTCCGCGTCCGTCGCCTCCGATCGCAGTTCGACGCCGTGCTCGCCGAACGTAACCGCATGGCCCGCGAGATCCACGACACCCTCGCCCAAAGCTTCGTCGGCGTCTCCGTCCAGCTCGAAATCGTCTCCCAGCTCCTCACCCACTCGCAGCTCCCCGCAGCCAACCAGCAGCTCGACCGCACCCGCGACTACGTCCGCGAAGGCCTCGCCGAAGCCCGCCGAAGCATCTGGGATATCCGCGCCATCACCGCCCAGAACACGCTTCCCACCCGTCTCACTCACCTCGTCGAACAATCCCGCACCGAAAACCTCCCCACGCAACTCAACATCGGAGGCACCTACCGGCCCCTCTCCTCCACTGTCGAATCCGAAGTCCTCCGCATCACCCAGGAATCCCTCACCAACGCCCAGCGTCACTCCCAGGCCACAAAGATCACCATCGACCTCCGCTACCACGCAAACCTACTCACCCTCACCATCGCCGACGACGGCCGAGGCTTCAACCCCTCCGACCGCACCCTGCCCGCGCAAGGCCACTTCGGCTTGCAGGGAATGCGCGAGCGCGCCGCCCAGATCCACGCTACACTCACCATCGAGAGCGCCCCTCAAGGCGGCACCACCATCAAACTCAACGTCCCCATCCCCGCTGCGAAAGGTACTCCAACCCATGGGTGAACGCATCCGCATTCTCGTCGTCGACGACCATCACGTCGTCCGTCAGGGCCTCGTCGCTCTGCTCAACATCATGCCCGAGATCGAGGTCGTCGGCGAAGCCAGCGACGGCCTCGAAGCCATCGAACTCCACCGCACCCTCCGCCCCGACGTCACCCTCATGGACCTCCAACTCCCCAAACTCGGCGGCGTCGACGCCATCCTCCGCATCCGCGCCGAAGACCCAGCCGCCCGCTTCATCGTCCTCACCACCTTCGACGGCGACGAGGACATCTTCCGTTCCCTGCAAGCCGGAGCCAAGGCCTACCTACTCAAAGGCATGACCGTCGAAGAACTAACCTCCACCATCCAGGCCGTCCACTCCGGCAGGACCCGCATCGCCGCCCCCATAGCCGAAAAGTTAGCCGAACGCATGAGCGGCCAGGCCCTCACCGCCCGCGAGCTCGCCGTCCTAGGGCGCATCGTAGCCGGTCGTGCCAACAAAGAGATCGCCACCGACCTCGACATCAGCGAAGCCACCGTCAAATCCCACATCAATAACCTCCTCGGCAAGCTCAACGTCACCGACCGCACCCAGGCCGCAACCGTCGCCATCCAGCGCGGCATCGTCCATCTCAAATGAAAGCCCACACCATGAAGATCACCCCAGTCGCGATCGCCCTCACCCTCCTCCTCCCGGTCGTCCCCACCCTCCACGCGCAGGGCAAGTCCTCCTGGCGAGCCGCCACCCCCGCCGAGCTCGAAACCTCCCTGCCCGCCCGCGCCCCCGTCGAAAAAGAGCGCATCGAGACCGAGATGCGCACCGCCTCCGGCATCATCAACAACCACGGCAAACTCATCGCTGGCGTAGTCCTCATCACCGCCGGATACTCCGCCGACGGCAAATACTCCCACTACCTCCTCATCCAATCCCCCATCACCATCGCCGACATCGCCTTCGCCCCGGGCTCCTACGTCTTCGGCTGGCAGCGCGGCGAAGCCGGCCTCACCGTCCACTTCTACGACGCAGCCACCGGAACCCCCCACGGCACAGCCACGGCCAAACCCCTACCCACCGGAACCCGCGTAGAATCCTTCCGCCTCTGGCCCCCCTCCGACCATCCCCAACTCCAGATCGGCCGCTTCGCCC
>DATDHL010000487.1:0-3724 GCA_036521575.1 Edaphobacter sp.
GATGGGGTCTCCAACGATCACGGCGAGGGGGCGGGGGTTGAGGTGGTAGGTGTGGATGGGGAGGAGCTCGTAGGTTCCGACCAGTGTGATGGGGACGAGGGGGACCTGGGCCTTGATGGCCATGTAGGCGGCTCCGGAGACGAAGGGGTGGGTGCGTCCGTCAGCGGCGCGGCCTCCTTCGGGGAAGATGACCAGCGGGAGCCCGTGTTTGAGGGTGTGGACTCCGCGGTTGAGGCTGGCTACGGCGTTGCGGGCGCTGGATTGGTCGACGGGGACCTGACCGGAGCGGTTGAGATACCAGCCAATGAAGGGAACCTTCCAGAGGGCTTGCTTGGCCAGGATGCGGAATTGGAAGGGCAGCTTGGCGAAGAGGACCGGGGTGTCGTAGTAGCTGAGGTGGTTTGAGGCGTAGACAGCGGTCTCGTGCTCGTGGAGCTTCTCTTTGTTGACGAGGGTGACGGGGGAGAGGCTGATGAGGAGCAGGGTGCGGGCCCAGAGATGGGCGATGAAGTGCTGCTGGCCGCCGGATTTGTCCCAAAGGCCGCAGATGAGGGAGATGCAGCCGAAGAAGATTGTGGAGAGAGCGATGAGGGGCAGGAGGAGGAGATAGGTGAGCCAGCGGAGAAAGGCTGAGGCTTTGGGCTTCGTGGGTGAGGTAGAGAACCGCAGGTCCTTCGACTCCGCCCCTTCGGGGCTTCGCTCAGGATGACACATCTCCTCTTGTGACGATGATGTGGGTCGGTTGGTCATGCGGGGTTCGCGCCTCCGTTGAGGGCGAGGGTGCGGATGGCGCCGACGAGGTAGATGGAGCCGGTGACTAGGATGATGCCGTCGGCCGGGGTGACGGCGCGGGCCTGGGTAAGGGCTTCGGCGATGGTGGGAGCGGTTTGGGTGGGGATGTCGAGGGCGGCGGCGGCGGCGCCGAGCTCGTCGAGGGTGGTGGCGCGGGGGCTGTCGATGGGAGCGAAGAGGATGTGGTCGTGGGGGCGGTCGGGGCTGCTGGAGTCGAAGAGCGGGAGGAGGACCTGGGTGATCTCGCGGAGGTCTTTGTCGCGCAGGCAGGAGAAGAGGAGGGTGCGGGGCTGGGACTCGGGGAGCTGGGCGATGACGGCACGGAGGGTCCAGGCTCCGGCGGGGTTGTGGGCTACGTCGAGGAGGAGGCTGGGGCCTTCGGGGAAGCGGAGGAGCTCGAGGCGGCCTGGCCAGTGGGTGTTGCGAATGCCATCTTCGATCTGGGCGTTGGTAATTATGTAACTATCACGGTTACTTTTGCTGATATTGTGACCGGTTGGGTTACGTAATTCTTCGGCGGCGGCTATGGCCAGGGCTATGTTTCGCTGCTGGTGCTGGCCTTTCAAGGGAGAGTCGACCTCGAGGAGTTCGTTGGCCAGGGTTAGGGTGTAGTGGTTTGGAGAGATTGGTTTAGGGAGGGCTTCGGGGGAGATTTGTGGTGGTTCGGGCGAAATACAGGGATTCTTCGCCTGCGGTTCAGAATGACTGGCCTGGGGGGCGGCGGTGGGTGGTTCGGGCGAGGTGCGGGGGGTCTTTGCACCGCTCAGAATGAGAGGGTCCTTGCTGGCGTTTTGGGGTACTGGGGTGTGGGGGATGTAGGGAGCGGCGCTGATGGCGTGGATGTGGAGGGTGGCGGCGACTTCGCCGATGGTCTGGTTTGCCTCGGGGTGCTGGGGGAGGGTGATGAGAGTGCCGTTGGGGCGGAGGATGCCGGCCTTTTCGCGGGTGATCTCGCGGATGGTGTCGCCGAGGTAGTCCTGGTGGTCGAGGGAGATGTCGGTTATGACGGAGAGGAGGGGATGGACGATGTTGGTGGCGTCGAGGCGGCCTCCCATGCCTACTTCGAGGACGGCGATGTCGACTTTTTGCTCGGCGAAGTAGAAGAAGGCGATGGCGGTCAGGGTCTCGAAGAAGCTGGGGTGGTGCGGGAGGACAGCGTCTTGTGGGAGGGGGTGACCGGGGGTGGCTTCGTGTGCGTAGAGGCGGCGGGCGGTGTCGTCGACGTGGAAGTAGATGCGGGCGAAGTCGTCGTCGGGGATGGGGGTGCCGTCGACCTGGATGCGCTCGTTGACGCGGGAGAGGTGCGGCGAGGTGTAGAGGGCGGTGCGGTATCCGGCGGTGGTGAGGATGCTGGAAAGAGTAGCGGCGGTCGAGCCCTTGCCGTTGGTTCCGGCGATGAGGATGGAGGGGAAGGTGGCCTGGGGGTCGCCGAGGGCTGCGGCGAGGATGCGCATGTGGGCCAGGTCGAACTTGCGGCGATGTGGGGGGTGAAGCTGGGTTGGAGCTTGAGCTGGGTATTGCGTCTCGGCGTTGGCTGGATTTAGAGCTGGACCCAGCTCGTGCCCGAGGGCGTAGAGATGGTCGACAGCTGCGGCGTATGACATGGAGGTATTTTAGGCGAAAAGGGTTAACACTGATCTTTACGGATTTCGCTGGTTTAGAGCGAGCGACCGCGGATCTTCACAGATGGACGCGGATGAGAGGCAAGTGAATTTGGGTTGGTGGGTTATAGGTTGGCTCCATTGGTTTGGATGATCTCCTTGTAGTGGAAGGCAGAGTCTTTGACGATGCGTTGCTGGGTGTTGCGATCGACGTAGATGAGGCCGAAACGTTCGAGGTAGCCCTGCATGAACTCCCAGTTGTCGATGAGGGACCAGTGGAAGTAGCCGGCGAGGGGGATGCCTTCCTGGTGGGCACGCTTGTAGGCTCCGAGGTAGCTGTCGAGGAAGGCGATGCGCTTTGGATCGTGGACCTTGCCATCGGGGGTGGGGGCATCGTCGAGGGAGACGCCGTTCTCGGTGACGAGGATGGGCTTATGGTAACGCTCGGCGAGAAATTTAGGCGCCCAGTAGAGGACGTCGGGAGTGATGGCCCGTCCGTAGTGACTGCGAGGCGTGTTGGGCGGGTCGGGGACGGCTTCGGGCTTGCCTCCGGCTCCGGCTTTGACTGTGGGGGCAAAGTAGAGATTGACGGCGCAGTAATCCACGGGCTGGTGGATGATGCGCATGTCGGCCGGAGTCGCTAGCTTTTCTGCCGAGGGGAAGAGCTTGAAGCCTTCGGCGGGTAGTGGCCGAGGTAGATGGGGTCGAGCCACCAGGCGGTGTTCATGAGGATCATGTCTGGCAGGTTGGGGATGAAAGCACGCTTGATGACGTAGAAGGAGGCGGTCTGGGCAGCGGCGACGTCCTGCGCGGAGGAGGTTGCCGGGAGGGACATTACGCCGGCGAAGGGCAGTGCGACCTTGACGGGCTTTTTGGCGGCGGCTCGGATGGCCTGGACGGAGCGTCCGTGGCCGAGGAGGATGTTGTGGCAGCCGAGGGCGAGATCGGGCTCCTGCAGCTTGAGGTTTGGGGGCATCATGCCAACTTCGGAGCCGAATCCCCAGTGGATGTTGGGCTCGTTGATGGTGAGCCAGTTGGTGACACGGTCGGAGAAGCGGGTGGCGAGGATGTGGGCGTAGTCGGCGAGCCAGTGGGAGCTGTCGGGGTTGAGCCATCCGCCTTGCTTCTCGAGGGCTTCGGGGTAGTCGAAGTGGAAGATGGTGGGGAAGGGAGTGATGTTGGCCGCGAGGAGGCCGTCGATGAGCTTGTCGTAGTAGGCGAGGGCTTTTTCGTTGGGCTGGCCTTGCCCTGCGGCAGGATGCGCGGCCAGCCGAAGGAGAAGCGGTAGGAGTTGAGGCCGATGTCGCGCATGTGGCCGATGTCTTCGGAGA
>DATDHL010000488.1:0-2078 GCA_036521575.1 Edaphobacter sp.
CTTCAAAACGAATTCTACGAAAAGAGCACACACCCTTTAGACACTCCGCAGTAACGGAAGTTTGCAGCGGAGTGTAGTCGAAGAACTCTTAGTACTAAATGGTCTCGGCACAGACGCGATCCCTGATTCGTTGGCCAAGACTATCAGCGTCAATAGATGCGGTTCTCAAGAATGAAGAGGTTTCGATCAGGAAAGTATTACAGCGGTAATTCATTCGTAGTCACTTCGAAGAGGGATAAGAGGAGATCAATATATGGGATTCAAAACCAACACTCGGCGCGGTTTCCTAGGTGAGATTGCGGCGATGGCGGCCACTGTAACCAGCGCGCCGAAACTCTTTGCTCAGCAAGCTCCTCCCGCCGGTGCACCCATGGGTGGAGCAGACAGTGATAGGCCTCGCCGCGCTGGCGGTGGCAACCACATACACAACGGTATCTACTACTTTTCCGGCACCGGCTCCAATGACGGCTATCCCAAGGACGATCATATTCTTGTAACTGACCCCTTCGAGAAGCACGTCACCCGAACGATGGACGCTCTCAAGAAGTCGGTCGAACGTGCAGGTTGCACCATGGACAGCATCATCAATCTCCAGGTCTTTCTCTGTCTCCCTCTTGCCGACGGCGTCCCCATACCAATCGGCAAGGCACGGTTCGATGCACATAAAGCGCAGTACGACGCATTGAACAAAATCTACGGGACCTACTTCAGTCCCGGCAAAGCTCAGTCCCGCGCCTGCATGGCTGTCGAATGGATTCCCGGTGATTCGTTGATTGAAGTCGTCGGAAGCGCAATCGTCATTACTGCGCCCACGCCAACGACAGGCGAGTAATTTTTCGCGAAAGAAATGGAAAGGGACTACGCATGAATTTGAAGTTTGATTGGAGTCGTCGTTCCTTTCTATCCGCGCTTGGCGCCGCCGGCGGCAGCCTGTTCGCCCCAAATAAGCTAAACGCTGCGGGAATGTTCTCTAAGAAAGCCAAACCATCCATGCCCTCTGTCGATGGCAGTCCTATCGTGCCCATCACAACCGGGCTTGGTTCGACCGGCGACATCTACGCCGAGCTTGGAGTAACACCTCTGATCAACATCAATGGCACAGTAACTGTCATCGGTGGGTCGGTGATGAAGCCCGAGGTCATGGAACTGATGCGCCGGGGCAATGAGCACTTCGTCTTGATCAACGAGCTGGAGATCGCGGCGGGCAAGTTCATCGCTAAGCTATGTAAGTCTCCGGCCGGCTACACCGGACTGGTAACGGGTGGCGCGGCCGCGGCGATGGTAGTCGGCTACGCAGGCATGATGACCGAAGACCTCGAGCCCCGAATCAAAGCCTGTCCCGACGTGACCGGTTTCCCCAGGACCGAAGTTATCATCCAGAAGAGTCACCGCTATCCGTTTGACCACCAGATCCGCCAGACTGGAGCGAAGCTGGTCGAGGTGGAGACGCGCGAGGAGATGATCGCTGCCATCAACCCGAAGACGCTGGCGATCCACTTCACCAACATCCTGTCCGGCAACGGCAAGGTCAGCGGCCCGGAGACCGTTGAAATCGCCAAAGCACACAACATCTACACCTTCAACGACGCTTCCGCGGACGTGCCACCGAAAGAGCGGCTGTGGGAGTACCCGGCGATCGGCTTCGACATGGTCACCTTCAGCGGCGGCAAAGACATCTGCGGACCGCAGGCATCCGGCATTTTGATCGGCAAGAAAGAACTGATCCGCTGGTCCATGCTCAACATGAGTCCGCAGGAAGATCGCATAGGCCGTTGCTGCAAAGTCGGCAAGGAGACCATCCTCGCTCTGCTGAAGGCGCTCGAGATCTTCGTCAATCAGGACTATGACGCTACGCTGGGAATGTATGACGCGCGCGCACAGGTCATCACCGATGCAGTAAAGAGATTCGGTGTGACGGCGCTTCCGCGGCAGTTCAACCCTCAGGCCCTTGGCAACGTGACGCCTCGGTACAGCTGGCAGATCGATCCGTCAAAGCTCAAGATAACCGGGGCGGAGGTCATGCAGAAGCTAGCTGACACTCGGCCGGTCGGAATCGGGAGCATGGGCGCCGGTGCGAG
>DATDHL010000489.1:0-2934 GCA_036521575.1 Edaphobacter sp.
TAGATCCGCGATCGCCCATCTACAATCATCCAGACTCTTGGTATCGATCCCGCCCAATGCGCTAGCGTTCTTCATCATAGGCACATATTTTTTCGCGACGATCGCGATCGGATACTGGGTCCGAAAAAATGCCAAAACGTCTTCACAATTCCTGCACGCAAGAGGCGCTCTGCCGACCGCCATTACAGCAATTGCCTTTCTTGCGGTAAATTGTGGCGCGCTTGAGATCGTGGGGATTGTGGCTGCCAGCGCGAAATATGGCGCATTGGCACTGCACTTCTACTGGATCGGGGCGATACCAGCGATGGTATTTCTTGCTTTGTTTATGATGCCCATCTATGCGCGGAGCCGTGCAATGACCGTACCGGACTTTCTGCGGATACGCTATGGCAATGCAACTCACATCTTCAGCGCGCTTTGTCTCGCTGCAATGATGGCGTTCATATCCGGCATCAGCCTCTATGCCATCTCAGCGGTTCTGAACCTGTTCTTCGGTTGGGGCTTCTTCCGGATAGCTCTGGTTACGTCGGCGGTCATCTTGTGTTACATATCCATGGGCGGTCTCAAAGCCACCATGTATAACGAAGTTCTCCAGCTCACGTTGACGATCACAGGCCTGATTCCACTGGTGTTTGCGGTGCTGCATGATTTTGGCAGTCTGGATGGACTGCTGCAGAGACTACCCGAGGGAATGACCCACGCGTGGCGCTTCATGCCGCTGATGCAACCTAAAGTTGCGACCATGGATGTCTTTGGCGTGGTCCTCGGACTCGGCTTCGTGCTCAGTGCCGGCTACTGGTGTACTGACTATGTGCTGATCCAACGAGCTCTCGCGGCACGAACGATGGAGGGCTCGATCAACACGCCTCTTCTTGCCGCGATAGTAAAGATTTTCTTTCCTATCCTTGTAGTCGTTCCCGGCTTGGCGGCTGCGGCGTTCTTCCGAAAAGCGGGAATCTCAAGTTATAACCAGGCTCTTCCGTTTCTTATGCAGCATTACTATTCCCGGGGTCTGCTTGGGTTGGGCATCTCTGCCATTCTCGCTAGTTTGATGTCTGGGCTCTCTGGCAATATCAACGCGTTATCGACACTCTGGACGCACGACCTATATCGAACGCACATCCGGCAAAACGAAAACGATGCTCACTATCTGATCGTTGGCAGAATTTCCACCGTAGCCGCGGCCATGATCAGTGTTGCGACCGCCTATATAGCCCTTCGCTACAACAATTTGATGGATTACCTTCAACTTTTGTTTTCCTTGTTCAACGCACCGCTGTTCGCAACATTTATTCTCGGCATGTTCACTACCTGGGCGACGCCAAGCGCAGGCTTCTGGGGGCTGTTTTGTGGCATGACCGCGGCTATCGCCCACAATCTGGCCGTCCGCTACCACTTGGTTACATACGGAAGCGATATGCTCGCCAATTTTTATGGAGCCCTCTTCGGCTGGGGAGCATGCATGATGGCAACCGTAATGATCAGTATCTTTACTCGTTCCAAAACCAAAGAGGAGTTAGCCGGCCTCACCTATTTCACGCAGCAGAAAGGAACCAAGGGTATCTCGCGCAGGTCCTGGATTCTCGCAGCCTCTGTGCTAGCTGCGTGCTTCGTATTGAATCTCATCTTCCGGTGATTCCCAGCGCAGCCAATTTTCCTTTTTGCGCAGGGCCCGTCGAATCGCGGACCACAAGGGACGTCTTCACAGCATATTGTTTTCCCACAGCATGGGGATCCTTTCCCGATGATTCCAGCGCTTTGAAGAACACCTCCGCGAGCTCGTGCCGAGGCAAGCGAATCGTTGTCAGCGGCGGATAAACAATATCGCTCAGTTCAATGTCGTCGAACCCGATAATGGAAAAGTCCCTGGGAACCGACAGGCCATTCTTGTGAACCACGCGCAATGCACCAATCGCTGTCAGATCATTTGCCGTCAAAAGGGCAGTTGGTCGATGTTTCAGCGCCAGAAGCTCGGTCATGGCACTTTCTCCGCCTGTGATGCGATAGTTCCCCACCCGTATGAAGGCGGGATCAACCTCCAGTCCTGCCAGGTGCATCGCTTTCACGAACGCCTGGACGCGATGATCTGAAATGGTGAGCCCGGCTGAACCACCTATATATCCAATCTTACTATGCCGTAACTGTTTAAGGTGCTCCACCGCCTGGTTCATTCCACTTGTATTGTCGATAGCCACATCGCTCAAACCGGGTGCAATCAGACGCCTGTCCATCGTCACAAGCGGAACGCGATGATGGATGAGCGCCTCGATCGGTTCTGTCTCGATCTCGGCGGCAAGCAGGGCAACTCCGTCCACCTTGCGAACCAACATCCTGCGTATCGTCTCCTGCATCTTCGACGGATGAAAGTCGGTGGTTGCCATCAGCATGTCTTGATTGTGTTCGACCAGAATCGACTCAAAGCTACGAATAAACTCCGGAAAGAAAGGGTTCGTAATATCTGGAATGATGAGTCCGTACGTGCTGCTCCTGCCGTACTTTAGCGTAGTTGCACTTCCATTCGGGACAAACTTCAGCTCGTCGATGACACGGCGCACACGCTCTGCAGTGGCCGGTCTCACGAGATTGGATCCATTAATGACGCGCGAAACCGTCGCACTCGACACTCCGGCGACCTTCGCGATATCACGCATGTCCATCGACGTTACCCACTCTTTCGTGAGATTTCATTGTTACAAAGGAAGCCAACGACGCACGCTGAAATATGGCGTGGAATATATATTTTCTTGATTATTGTATACGAATACATTTATGGTGTTGTGCGTAACTCCTTCCATCGACTTCCAGTTGCAAACTTCCAATCTCCTGAGGCTTCCTGTGAACGAAAATTCATCTGCTCACGAATCTGACCGCGCGTTGTTCACTCGGCGCCAGTGGCTCGCACAACTGCCGATGCCTGCCATCGCAACCGTAATC
>DATDHL010000490.1:0-2016 GCA_036521575.1 Edaphobacter sp.
CTTCACACGCTACGCAAAAAATCAGGACGCACAAATCGTCGGTCAGGCAATCGGCCTCCCCGTAGCCATGACGCTCTACTCCTTCATCGGAATCGCCTGCACCTCCGCCTCCGTCACCATCTTCGGCGAACCCATCTGGTCCCCCATCACACTGCTCGGAAAATTCCACCAACCCTTCGCAGCAATGCTCGCCCTCGTAGCTCTACTAGTCGCAACGTTGAACGTCAACATCGGAGCCAACGTAGTCTCCCCCTCCAACGACTTCTCCAACCTCGCACCCCGCCTCATCAGCTTCCGCACCGGAGGCCTCATCACCGGCCTCCTGGGTCTCGCCATGATGCCCTGGAAATTAATGGCGACCTTCGGCAGTTACATATTCGGATGGCTCATCGGCTACTCCGGCCTTCTCGGTCCCGTCGCCGGCATCATGGTCGCGGATTACTTCTTCATTCGCGGTACCCACCTCGACGTCGTCTCGCTCTATCACCGCGACGGCCCCTACGAATACACCCGCGGCATCAACCCTCGAGCCATCATCGCCCTAGCAATCGGTGTTATCGTCGCCCTCATCGGCCTCGTCATCCCATCCCTCCGCTTCCTCTACGACTACGCATGGTTCGTAGGCTTCTTCATCGCCTCCGCCACGTACTACGTCCTCATGCACCGATACGTCTCTGCGACCAATCCCATCGTCAACGCAACCGTCACCACCACCGAATAGGACCTCCCCATGAGCCCTACAGATACCGCCGAACAGAGCAAGCAAACCCTCACCAGCCAACAAGTCGTCGACCTCACACGCCAATACAACTACGGCACCTGGCGATTCCAAAAAAACTGGAACCCCATGCACATCGCCGACGCCGAAGGCTGCTACCTCATCGACGGTGCAGGCAAGCGCTACCTCGACTTCTCTTCGCAACTGATGTGCTCCAACCTCGGCCACAAAAATCAGGCCGTCATCGACGCCATCGCCAAACAGGCGCAACAACTCAGCTACGCCATGCCCGGCTACGCCACCACAGCCCGCGCCGAACTCTCCCAACTCCTCACCGAAGTCCTCCCCAAAGGCCTCAGCAAATTCTTCTTCACCACCTCCGGCACCGAGGCCAACGAAGCCGCCTTCAAGATCGCCCGCATGTACACCGGCAAGTCCAAGATCATCGCGCGCTACCGTTCCTACCACGGCTCTACCATCGGCTCCATCGCCGCCACCGGAGACCCGCGCCGATGGGCCACGGAGCCCGGCGGCAAAGGCCCGGGCGTCATCTTCGCCCCCGAAGTCAACTGCTACAAATGCCCCATCCGCCACACCTACCCCAGCTGCAACATCGCCTGCGCCGACTACATCGAACACATGATCCGCAACGAGTCCGACGTAGCCGCAGTCCTCGTCGAACCCATCGTGGGCACCAACGGCGTCCTCGTCCCACCCGACGAGTACATGCCCAAACTCCGCCGCATCTGCGACGAAAACAACGTCCTCCTCATCGCCGACGAGGTCATGACCGGCTGGGGCCGCACCGGCGAATGGTTCGCCATGAACCACTGGTCCGTCATCCCCGACATCCTCGTCACCGCCAAGGGCATTACCTCCGCCTACGTCCCCCTCGGCCTCTGCGCCACCAGCGAAAAGATCGCCGAATTCTTCCAGGACCACTTCTTCTCCCACGGCCACACCTACGAAGCCCACCCCATCACGCTCGCGCCCGCCGTAGCCTGCATTCACGAGATGCAGCGCCTCGGTCTCGTCGAACGCGCCCGCGACCTCGCCCCCTACGTCGAAGCCAAACTCAACGACCTCAAATCCAAGCACCGCAGCATAGGCGACGTCCGCGGCAAAGGCCTCTTCTGGGCCGTCGACATGGTCAAAGACCGCATCACCAAAGAGCCCTTCAACACCTACGCCGACAAGGTCTCCGGCAAATCCCTAGTCGTCGACCAGATCGCCGCCAAAATGCTCGCCGACGGAGTCACCATCCAGGCCTGGGTCTCCCACTTCGTCATAGCCCCACC
>DATDHL010000491.1:0-2130 GCA_036521575.1 Edaphobacter sp.
GCACGTCATTGGTGGCATGACGTGCCTCCTTGACCATACCGATCGGTTGGTGTGAGCAGCGAGCGCCTCATTGGTGCTTCAGCCGCCGTAGGACTGTTCTCTCACTCCCAAGCGTCCGACTCTCTCGCTGACCGTCCTGCATCGGTGGCTCCTGGCGCGACGTCAGCCTATGCACGAGGTAAACACAGCGTCGCCTGGTCCTGCTCACCCTGCCTCACCCTGCACGCTGTGGTAGCCTGGACGCGAAGGGTCTGGCGACTCGGCGGTACGGCGGGCGATCAGAAACCGAAAGCGGTTCTCGAGTCGGTAGCCGCCAGGCTCGGTCCGATACGCGGTGAGCCCGTCGAGGATCACCTGCCGGACGCGGTCTTCCCCACTGTGCTGGACCGCGCGTACCCCCGCGCTGCCCTGCATCATCGCCCGGCATGCGGCTTCAGCGTTGGGATAGTCGACCACAATGGCCACCTCACCACCATCCACCACCTGCAGGCCTGCCTCCTGCAGCACTGCCTCCACCACCCCTGGCGCAGAGAGCGCAAAGGGGCCTGGCGCAGCCGCCGGCTGCGCAGGCGCCAGCATGCTGATGGCGTCCATGATCGGGGCCTGCTGACTCTGGTCGTGCGGCGCCCAGATCACCAGCCCCAGCCAACCGCCGCGAGCCAGCACACGGGTGGCTTCCGCCAGTGCGATCACGGGATGGCGGGCGAACTGAAACGCGTTGAAGCCGGTGACGGCGTCGAAGGTGTGATCGGGCCAGGGTAGCTGTTCCATATCCCCCACCTGGAAGTCGCCCTGTGGGCAGCGTGCGCGAGCCACGGCAATGACCTGCGCGGCGGCGTCCAGTCCAGCCACCCGTGCCCCGCGCTCGGCCGCCAGCAAAGTCGCGCCGCCTGTGCCGCAGCCCACATCCAAGAGTCGCGTCCCGTCCCTCATGCCCAGCCGGGCATGGACCGCGTCGTAGAACGGCTGGAAGTGGGGCTCCTGGAATCGCGCCCAGTCTTCCGCCCCGCCACTGCCCTGCTCCTCAGGTGCTTGTCCGCTCGACATACGTCGCCTCCTTTTTCAGGACCGAGAGCTCAAGCACGGCAGCTTTCTCGGCATCGAGAAAGCCGAGAAGTTCATATGTCACACTCACACTCCTTCCTGATTCTCTGCCAGGTTGTTCAATATGCCTGTCAGCTTCATGGGAATTGTTCAGATATCTCTTGACGTACTTCACGAAGAAGCGCTGCCACAGGCGGCCAGGAGAATGGTGAGAGCCAAGAGCAGGACCTCAAAAAGACCGGTTCTCCGTTTCATGTGTTTCATGTTATCATCCTCGTGCTTGTTGGTTGCTTCAACATGAAGCGTGTTGGCACAGATACAATACAAAGGTGCTACGGCAGCCGATACTTCGTGGCAAACTGCGGGTCAATATCGCCACGCACGTAGTTCACAACTAGTGGATGATATTCAAGCGTAGCCGCAGTAAGCGTTCTTCAAGCTGGCTACAGAACGACTGCCTAACAGTGGTGCCCGTTTTGAGGCTCGGAATCCATCCTGAAATGGAGCGGTTCGCTATGCGAGAACAGATCAATGCCTTGTACTTCCCGTGCGACCATGAGCAACCTCGCCGATCTGCTGATGCGTCTGTCTTCCGCATCCCAACAGTTTGTCAAGCTCTCGAAGAGGAGCGCAAATTACATATTCAGTGAAAAGTATACCTGATGGGAAGCGGCTTTTCCAGGCATCAAAGCGTCAAGCTCACCTACGTCGAGATGATGCGCCGGTACGCCGAGGTGGCCGGGCTCACGCCGCGGGTCATCGTGAAGGTGCCCGTGCTGACGCCCGGGCTGTCGTCGCTGTGGGTCGGGCTGGTGACGCCGGTGCCCGCCAGCCTGGCCCGGCCGCTGGTGGAATCCCTGCGGAACGAGGTCGTCTGCTCCGAGCACGACATCGCCGGGTACATCCCGGACCCGCCCGAAGGGCTGCTGACCCTCGAGCAGGCCATCACCGCGGCCCTGCGGTACACCCGCGAGGGCGCCGTCTCCACCCGCCGGGCGTCGCGCCCAGCGACCCGCTGCCGGCCGATCCGTCGTGGGCCGGCGGATCCCTGTACGTCGACGCGCGTAACAGCGTCGTGCGCGCCTC